>DATNET010000304.1:0-4148 GCA_035606745.1 Tepidiformaceae bacterium | reverse complement strand
TGGGTGCTCGGAGATATAGACGCCGAGCAGCTCTTTTTCCCATGCGAGCATGTCTTCTCTGCGGGCGGGCGACGGTTCCAGTTCGAGCGAGGGCAAGGGGGTGTCTACTTCGCTGCCGAAGAGATCGAACATCGTGGACTGGCCACTTTCGCGCAGGTCGCGTTCCCGCTTCGCGAGGGCGCTCAGGCGGTCCGAGTTGATGACCAGGGTGCCGCGATCGTGGCCCATGAGGTCGAACGCCCCGGCCTTGGCGAGGTGTTCGAGCGCGCGGCTGTTGGCAGCCGAGAGGTCTGCGCGTTTGCAGAAGTCTTCGATGTCGCGGTAGGGGCCATCTTTTTCGCGCACGGCGATGATGCCTTCGACGGCCGCGGAGCCGACGTTCTTCACGACGCCAATGCCAAAGCGAATGGCGAGCGAGCCATCGGGGCGGCGTTCGACGGAGAAGTTGTCCTGGCTGGCGTTTACATCTGGTGGAAGGACGGCGATATCGAGTTTGGAGCACTCGGCTACGGCCGATGCCACTCGAGCGTGCGTGTCCGGGGCGTTCTTGGTCATCTGCAGCACGGCGGTCATGTACTGGACCGGATAGTTGGCCTTGAGGTATGCGGTCTGGTAGGCAATCGTCCCGTAGCTCCAGCTATGGGCCTTGTTGAAGGCGTATCCCGCGAACGGTTCGATGAGCGCGAAGACCGCTTCGGCGTCCGGCTGGCTGTAGCCCTTGGCGATAGCGCCGGAGACGAAACGCTCGCGCTCGGCGACCATGATCTCGGCCTTCTTCTTGCCCATCGCCTTGCGCATGATGTCGGCCTGGCCGAGGGTGTAGCCGCCGAATTGTTGGGCGATGAGGAGCACCTGGTCCTGGTAGACGATGATCCCGTAGGTCTCGTTGAGGATGTTGGCAAGGTCCGGGTGGGGATACGTGATGGCGACTTCGCCGTGCTTGGCGCGGATGAATGCTGGGATCTGCTCCATCGGTCCGGGGCGGTACAGCGCGACCATGGCGCAGAGGTCGGCGATGGTCTCGGGGCGCAGTTCCTGCACGTAGCGGCGCATGCCGGCCGATTCCAACTGAAAGACACCAAACGTCTCGCCCTTGCCGAGCATCTCCATGGTCTTTGGATCGCCATCGGGCAGGCGGACGAGGTCAACCTCTTCACCGAGGGTGTCGCGGATGAGGTCAATGGCCCGGCCGAGGATGGTGAGGTTGGACAACCCGAGGAAGTCGACCTTGAGGAGGCCGATCTTCGCGACCTGTTCCATCGCGAACTGCGTCGTGGGCACGCTCGTCTCGTCGCCGCGGTTTGGGCGCTGCAGTGGCACGTGGTCGATGAGGGGATCGCGAGAAATGATAACGCCGGCGGCGTTGGTGCTCGCATGGCGGGAGACGCCTTCGAGCTGCCGGGCGGTGTCGAGGAGACGATGCACGCGTGCGTCTGACGCGTAGATGTCTTTCATTTCCTGCGATTGTTCGAGTGCATCGTTGAGGGTGATGTGCAGCGCGTTGGGTACGAGGCGGGCGACGCGGTCGGTATCGGCGTAGGACATGCCGAGGGCACGGCCAACATCTCGAATCGCAGCCTTGGCCCCGAGCGTCCCAAACGTGATGATCTGGGCCACACGATCGGTGCCGTAGCGCTGGTAGGCGAACTTGATCATCTCGTCGCGGCGTTCGTCGGCGAAATCGAAGTCCACATCCGGCATCTCGCGGCGTTCGATATTGAGGAAGCGTTCGAAAACGAGGCGGTTGGCCATGGGGTCGATGTCGGTGACGTCGAGCACGTAGAGCACGAGCGAGGCCGCCGCGGAGCCGCGTACGCCCATACGGATTCCGGCCTTGCGCGCGAAATCGGCGATCTCTTTGACGACGAAGATGTAGTCGGTGAAGCCCGTCTGCTTAAGGACGTCGAGTTCGTAGGTCAGGCGCTCCTGGAGCACAGCGGTGACATCGTCAAAGCGGCGGTGCAGCCCCTTAAAGCAGAGCTCGGCGAGGTAATCCACGCTGGTCCGGCCAGCAGGGACGGGTGGTTCGGGGAGGAGCTGGCGATCGAATGTGAGGTCGAGGTTGCAGGCATCGGCGACGAGCTGCGTGTTGGAGAGGAATTCGGGGTTATCCGGGAAAAGCGTGGCCATCTCCGCTTCGCTTTTCACGTAATAGCCGTTGCCATCGAATTTATAGCGGTCCTGCTGGTCGACGGTCGCATTGGTGCCGATGCAGAGGAGGACATCGTGCGCGTCGGCTTCTTCGGGCAGGGTGTAGTGGCTGTCGTTGGTGGCGACGACGCGGATGCCCATTTCGCGGCCGATGTCGGCGATCGCGGGGTTCAGGCGCGTGAACTTCGCGTCTCCGTGGTCCTGCACTTCGAGGTAGTAATGACCATCGAAGACTTCGCGATAGTACTTCGCGACTGCCATGGCGCCTTCGCGGTCGCCCTCCTGGATGCGACGGTGGAATTCGGATGATGGGCAGGCGCTCAGGACGGTGATGCCAGCCGAATGCTTTTCGAGCAGTTCGCGGTCGACCCTTGGCTTGTAGTAGTAGCCTTCGAGGTTGGCCTTGGTGACGAGCGCGATGAGGTTTTTGTAGCCTGTCATGTCGCGGGCGAGCATGACGAGGTGGTAGGGGGAGGAGTCGGCGCGTTCACGTGAATGGCGGCTGCCGGGAGCGACATAGGCCTCGACGCCGATAATCGGCTTGATGCCGCGTGATGTGGCTTCGCGATAGAAGTCGATGGCGCCGTAGAGGGCGCCGTGGTCGGTCATGGCGACCGATTCCATGCCGAGGGCGTGCACTCGTTCCATGAGCGGGGCCATTTTCGTCATGCCATCAAGCAGCGAAAACTCGGTGTGGGTGTGTAGGTGCGTGAACATATGCGGGAGGCCCAGTCTACATCGGGGTGAGGTCTCGAAACAGGCCGTTACGTCTCTTTCGAGGGCGAAGCGAGGCCGGATGGAGATGATGTAGGCCTGATCGACGCCGGTGCCCTCGCGTCCTGCCCTCATCCCCCAGCCCCTTCTCCCGACCATGCGGGAGAAGGGGAGTACGTATCGGCGCCGCATCGGGCGACTTGGGCCGAAAACGCAGTTGGGAGTCGATGCCGCCGTTCGCCAGGTCCTCTCGCTTTAGCGGCGACTAAGGGCAAAGCGAGGCCGGCCGGAGATGATGTATGCGACAGTAACCGGCTACACTTGGCTAGCAGGAGGTAGCCATGGGCCAGCTCAACGTGAAGCTCGACGACAGCAGCCTTGCGGCGCTCAAACGGTTTTCGGCGCGTCAGCGAACACCAGTCTCATGGCTCCTGAAAGACTACATCGCTTACCTGTTGGCTGGCGGTGCGCCGGTCCGCCTCGATGGAGATGACCCTTCGCCTTCGCAGCTCGCCGAGGTTGCGCAGCACGGCGGCTCGTTTGACTGGCTCGCGGATGAGCCTGAGCTCTACACGATCGAAGACGGTGTCCCGCTCTGACGGCGCCCGACGCTGGCCGATCTGGGGCGCGACGTGGCGATGTCGTCCTCGCCAAATTTCCCTTCACCGACCTTTCCGCGGTCAAGCTTCGCCCGGCTGTTGTACTCGCGACTTCGGGAACTTCCGATGTGATCCTGGCGTTTATCTCAAGCCAGCTTCGAAGCCACGTTTCTGCTGCGGAAGTGCTATTGCATCGTTCGGATCCCGAATTTCGCGAATCCGGGCTGCGAGTGGCCTCGCTAATCCGTCTCGACCGCCTCGTGACTTTGAGCGATGACCTTTTGCTTCGCCGCATCGGGCGCCTGGGCCCGCAAACGCAGTTGGGAGTCGATGCCGCCCTTCGGCAGGTCCTCTCGCTTTAGCGGCGACTAACGCTTCCCCGGCCCATATGATAGGGGGCATGACGAGGGTGCAACGGCTCATCACGGTCGACGAGTTCTTCGCGCTCCCAGATCCTCCACAGGGCGGAAAGATGGAGTTGGTCGACGGGAGGGTGGTGACGATGTCCCTAGTTGGTCGAGAACATGCAGCGCTGGCCAGCCGCCTCGACCGAGCGCTTGGCAACTTTGCCGACCAACATGCCCTCGGCGAGGTCGGAGTCGAAGGTGGCTTCCGCCTTTTCCCAGATCGCAGCCTTGTGCGCGCCCCCGATGCACACTGGGTCGCCGCGGAACGGCTCAGTGA
>DATNET010000292.1:0-2847 GCA_035606745.1 Tepidiformaceae bacterium | reverse complement strand
TTCGTCCAACGCTAGCGTGCATGTTTCGGCCAGCGCAGTCGTTCAGTGGAAGTGAATCGCGGCGGTTCCTGTCGGCGTTATCGCGCTGGCCCGTGAGGTTCTGTCTCGCGGTTCGGCTCGACCTTCTCGCCGTCCCCCGGTAACTCCGATGCCTCGGCGCATTCACTGCCCATCGGATCCGCGTTCTGCGGCCATAAGGCTCGTAATAGTGCTCTGAACCGTGATGAAGCGGTGAAGCGGCGTCCGCTTTCACGGCCTCAGGTCCGGACGGGCACGGGCGCTTCTATCAGGACCACAGGTCGGACGAGAGTAGGCCGATCGTCTCGATCGGCGGTAGGCCGTCGTCGAGCCCGCGTAGCTGCGTGTAGATGCTACGCATGGCTGCCCTGTCCGGGATGAGACGTTTGGCTGCTGCTCGCTCCAGGACCGTGAGCGTGCTGACCAAAGTGATCGACCCGACGGCTTTGCCGCTGACTTGCAGCCGTCTGAGCCGGTCGATCTCTGCGGTGGCCGTGCGCGCCCCTGCCCCGTCGTCGATGAGCACAGTCACGGCTGCGCCCGCTTCGGCGGCGACGACCGCGTGCGCGATGACCATGGTCTCGCCCAGGTCTTTCGACTGCCTGAGCCGGGCCGCGATGGGTTGGCGCGTGATCCGGTGGACCACGGCCGCGAGCTCAGGCGTCTGATTGTCGGACAGGATCTGCATCCAGGTGGGTGTCAGCTTGGGCCACACGGCTGCGGCGGCTTTAAAGCGCTCGTCCTGCCGGGCCTTGCGCAGCACCTCGGTCTGCACGCTCTCTGGGGCGCTGAGCGGTCCCAAGACTCCGATGAGGACACGTTCCTTCCTGACAGAGAGGAAGTTCAGCCCCGGCCCGGCGTCGATGATCGGCCGGTGGCTCATCTCGTGTCTTTCTTCGCCGCTGTATCGTCGCCCTCGTCGTCCGGAACGCCAAGGGCTTCGTCCAGGGCGTCGAGGTCCACGTCTACATCGGGCAGGTCGTTGGCGTTGGCCCATGCGACCGGCCGGGCGGTGGGCACGACGCCTGCGGCTTTCAGGTCGGCTTCCGCATCCTGCACCGCCGTGCCGCGCAAGGTGGCGATAGCCTGCGCGGACAGCACATTATCCGCGTAGCCCGTGATCGCTCGGGCGAGCAGCCGCTGCGGTGCCCGTCGCTGGTCGGAATCGGCTTGCAATGCGAGGTACTGGTCGCTCCATCCGAACCGGGTGGCCAGTTGGGGCGCGGATAGCCCCATCCATGCTTCTTTGGTGGCGGCATCGATGTACCTGGCCTGGTGTAGCGCGATGGCTGCGATCGCCGGCGACACCAGGAATCGCTGCACGACTTCGGACAGGGTGTATTCGGTGACAGCCAGCCGGGTTTCGACGAACGCGTGCAAGCCCTCGCCTGGCACGAGCAGGTGCCGGGCGAATGCGTCGGCCCGGATTTCCGCAGGGCCTCGTTCACTCCAGTTGCCTGCGCCGCTGTCCGTCCAGTCCTCGAACAACACGTGGGCGAGTTCGTGGGCGAGTGTGCTTCGCTGCCGCATCGGGTGGCGGGTGCGCGCGACGCCGATGAACACGGCGCCGCGCGCCGGGTCGCGCATCGTCAGGCCGTGCTCGTCCGGACCTACGTCGAGTACGGCCACGTCGATCCCGGTCACCTGCTCGATGACCGCCACGAGGTCGCCCAGCGGCTGCACGCCCAGGTGATGGTCCGCTCGGAACCGTACAGCCGCCGCGAGCCCTTCGGCTTCGGCGTTCAAGATCCCCGCCCCATGTCAGACCGTGGCGGGGACCGCCAGGTCGTCCAGGTAGTCATCCAGTTCCAGGAAATGCAGCAGCGCCTCGCCCATCCGGTCCATGCCGGAGTCGTTGGTGGCTCGTGCCGCGCACTGCGCCCGTTCGGCCACTGTCCTGATCCCCGTGAGCTGGGAGACCGTGTGCCCGGTCGCCCACGCGATCGCCACCACTTCGGGCATCTTCGCTGCCCGATCCCCGGAGATGATGCGTGACAGGGTGGGCTGGGAGATGCCGGTCGCGTCCGCAAGGGCACGCTGGCTCAGTCCCGCGGCGACGCGGGCCCGGTCGATAAGCGCGCCGACATCGGCAGTCATCTCACCCTCACCTCCGCTGAATCATGATTGTGCAACTTGATTCAAGTGTACGGCATGTGCGGCGCGCGAGCTACAGCGAAACTATCTCGTCGGCGACATCTCAGTGGCCGACAGTGCAACGCGGCGCCTGACGCGCATCGTGGTGAGCTCTGGGCGGCGGTGGCGGCGTGGGTGCTAAGCCAGACACGGCTCTGATTACGGAGCGCGATGGCGTTCGGCGTGTCCGCGAAGTAGCGCCCAACGCCGGGCGTCTTCGTTCAGTTGCCGCTTGCTTCTTCCAAGATCACCCCAAATAGAGGGCGGGAGCCGGATCCGAAGCTGGCTTGTGCCGTGAACCCCCAGGTTAGAAGCCGTTGATCCACGTACCGTTGTTCCGGGGACTGACCGAACGCGCGTGGGGTGTCACCTACCTCACCTTTCTAAGGCGGGCCGAGCGAGGAATGTCGGGCTCCGAAGAAGGGCGGACACACATGCGCTCAGCCCGCCTGAGTTGGAAGCTGACCGGGCGACGTGGATGAAACTCGGTGCGATTTACGAACAACGCTGCGTCTCAGGGCTTGTCGCGTATGATCCAGAGTGTAGTGGCTCCGTTACTGGGCGGGATGGTCTGAGCGTGGCGCTGCGGAGGGAGCGGGAGTGGCCGACGAGTGGGATGTACCGGTCGACGCAGTGGACTGGGACATCGCGATTCCCACCGATGACGCGTCCATTGTGCGTCGTCGTCGTACGTTG
>DATNET010000220.1:0-2271 GCA_035606745.1 Tepidiformaceae bacterium | reverse complement strand
GCAAGCGGCGCGGCTCCCAGCGCCCGTAGCAGCGCGTAGCAGCCCACCCCGCCAACGAGCAGGCGCAGCAGCGCGACCAGATTCCAGACCCGCTGCGACGGGTGAAGGAAGAGCGGAAAGTAATACGGCTCGGCCGGCGCCGTCTGAATATCCGCCGCAAGCGGCGCCCCGAACGCGGTATACGGGTTCCAGAGCGGAAGCGCGCCGTCGCTGTAGGCGTTGTGGACGATCCGCACCCACGGCTCGAAGCTCCACGCGAAGCCACCGGCGTCGTTGATGGCAGCCCGCCCGGGCGTCTTGTAGTGGTAGTCGACCCCGCTCGAACCCGACTGTGTCGCGAGGCGTCCGTTCGGCGCAAACGTCGCGGACCCGGTTGCGAGCTGTGGGAAGGCAACGACGATGATCAGCGTGAAGATCGCCGTGATGACCATCAGCTCGCGACTGCGGCGCTCGGGCCAGCGGACGTCGCGCACGCGCGCGAGTACTCGTCTGCGAGCCGCAGGATCGCGCTCGTCCGCGGCGGCCATCAAACGCACCGCCGCTGATGCCGTCGTCGCCGTCGGGCCCCGTCGGGCGAGGTGGCCCACATCACCACTACCTGCCGGTGCGAAACCATCTCCCCTTCCGGGCCGAAATCGATGGCAGACTCTAGGCTCTGAAGCGGATGAAAGCCACCGCGGCGTTGGAGGCATTCAGGCCGTGGTAGTCACAAGCGAGGCACCTCCAACGGGCTCGAGCGAATGTCCCGGCGGGCGTGGCATCAACGTCTGTTCCTCGCCGGGCAAACGCACCGGCCTCCAATCCCCTAGTCGCTGCCCAAACCCACTACTCCATCGCGGCGAGCAGCCCGCTGCACGACCGCTCGCAGCGGCGGCAGGTTTCGGCGCAGATCCGGCAGTGCTCGTGGTGATGGGCGTGCCGCTCGCACTCATCCCCGCTGGCACGGCAGGCTGCGGCGCAGGCCTCGACGGTCGCGCGGAGGACGCCAAGATCGGGCTCCGTCTGGCGCGACACCATGCGGCCGGTGGCGTCGCACAGATCGGCGCAGTCAAGACATAGGCGAATGCACCTGACCATGTCTCGGACGTCCTCCTCGGCGAGACACGCGTCGGCGCAAGCGGTGCACGTGGCCGCGCAGTCGACGCAGTCGTCAATGCAGCGAAGGAGCGCCTCGCGATCGATCTCGGTTGGGTGTGGATGCGTCGCGATGACCTTTCGAACACTCACGTCGACCCCTTCCTCTCTTCGGCAGATTTGGCGGCAAATTGGGACGCCAACGGCGACCGACCATCTCCCGCGAGCCCTCTAGCGGACTCGAACCGTTGACACCCCTTTCTCACCAACACGAACGGTCGCTGCAGCCAGACGTGGGAAGGTATCAGCCTTTCCGCCCTCGGATCTCGAAAACGGGCGTCATGGCCATACTGACCTGGGCAGTAAGTGACCAAAGACACTTGAATCCCGTGCAGGATGAGGCGACGTGCGTCCAATGCAGCTCGCCTCGAACCCAGATCGAGCCGAGGCACAGCTGCGTGACGTCGTGCTGGCCTGCGCGCTTAATAGCGAAAGACGGTCGCGACTTATCCGGTTGATCGAGCCGCTGCCGCGCTACTAGCCGGGCGAGCCGCGGTCAGCTGACCGACATCGTTGAGATCGGCGAGAACTGGGAGGTCGTGTTGTTCGAAGGCCGCCGAAGGCGTGATCGCAATTTGTAGGTGCCCGCTGAGGTCGGCGTCCAGAAGAAACCCATCCCTTTGTAGCCGTACCGAAGCCACGCCCAGTGGGTGGAACCCGGGCGCTTTACCTCGACGTCCTCGGCAGTCGTGGCAAGTTTACGGTGGCCGGCAGCCCGATGATACGTTTCCGGACGCCCCTTGCGGTCGGCCGTGAATCGCAGCGGCCCGGGCAGCGGACGGCGGCTAGGAGGTGAGTTCGACGGTCAGGACTTGGCCTTGCATTCCCGGAACGTATGGGCCGGTTTGTCCGGTGGCCGGGAGCGGGAGGCTGACCCATTGGCCGTTGATGACGAGGCGGCTGCCGCCGCCGCTGGTGCCGGTGACGTAGAACCAGGCGAAGCGGGTGATGGTGGCGGAGCCGTTGCCGCCCGGGAGCGAGGCGACGATGGGGACGTACATGAGCCGGGGTGGTAGCCCGTTCGCGTCGTCCCAGGGGTGGGGAATGACCTGGTATTGGCCGTTGCCGATGCTCTGCAGGTCAGAACTCATCAGGTCGTTGCCGGGTGGAATCTGGTTGATGACGTTGCCGGACGGC
>DATNET010000258.1:0-9541 GCA_035606745.1 Tepidiformaceae bacterium | reverse complement strand
GGGTCTGGCGCGTGAGGGTTCGCCGGCGCATCCGTTGACTCGTGAGGATTTCCTGTCGCGGCGCCAGAGTCGTGCGGGTTTCCTGGCGAATCGGGGCTCCCACCAGCAGCAGTCCCACTCCCGGAGCCGGTCCCGAGCGCCGAAGGGTTAGTTGGAGAGCCTTGGTCGCTGCCATTTCCATGGGTCGGGCCAGAAGGCGCAGCCGGCGGAGCGAACGCGGAAGTGCCTTCATGCGAGCCACCCGAGTTACCGCCGTCCTCGACGAGGCGGCCGGCGGGATCGTTGACCGGTGTGTGAGCACTCTGGCCGGGGCTCTGCGGCACGGCTTCGGGTGGATCTGAGGCGGGCGCCGTAGTGGGAGCATCCGGCACGGTTGGGCTAGAGGAGGGACCGACCGGATGGTAAGACTGGCCGGTGCTCGGCCCGACCGCTGCCGACGAGGCAACGTCTGTCGCGGAGGGCAGTTGGCTGCCGCCGCTCCCACCAGCCGACGGCACGGCATCGGCCGAAGGCGTTGCTGGACCACTGTTCCCGATATGGACGGCCGGGTCGCTTGGACCGAGTGTGCGGGTCGAGCCGTCGAAGGTCAGCGTTGCGGTGCCTTCCACGACCTGAAACGTGGTAGAGCCACCGACCGTGGAGGCAGAAACGAGCGTGCCCGGACCCAGGACGGCGGACCAGCCGTCACCGTTCAAGTTCACTCCGGAGGTGGTGGCCGCCACCGTGACATCGCCTGAAAAGAGGTGCAGGGCGACGGAGCCGTTCGCGTAGTCGTAGCGCACGACTGCGCCGGTATCGAGCCCAACGCGGATGTTCGAACCCACCGAGACCCACGTCGAGGAGCGGGCCACGAGCATTGCCCCGGGCTGGACGTCGTTCGACTGCTGACCATCGACGAGCACGTCCCCTACGGCGTGGGCGGTGATCCCAGCAGTGGGCGAGGACACCTGTTCGGCGATGAGTACCGCCCCGGCGACGACCGCTGCGGCTAAGCCGGCGCCAGCCGGGATGGCTATCCAGCGCTCGCGGGGAGGAAGGAATCGCAGCACTGCAGGAGCCGGGTCCTGTTCGCCCAACCCGGAAGAGATGCGCAGCCATAGCGCTTCTCGCCGGGCGGCAGTGAGACCCGGCGGCGAGGACTGCGTAAGCATCGCTTCCAGTTGCCTGAATTCGACGATGTTTCCAGCTTTACGGCGAAGCATCGTGCACCACCTTCCGCATGTGGCGAAGCGCTCTTAAGTTGAGCGCACGGACCGCGCCTTCCCGCTTATCCATTATCGCCGCGATCTCCTGGTACGTTTTCCCGCCGAAATACCGCAACACGACCACCTGGCGTTGTTCGGGCGTGACGGCCGCGAGCGCGAGCCCGACTTCCCGGCGGGCTGTTTCCTGGCCGTCCGACCCGTCTTCCTCGACCGGGTCTTCGAAATCCAGGTCGAGCAGTGAAACGGTGCGCGGCAGCGTGCGCCAGTAGTCACGTAGCTCGTTTCGGGCAATCGCGAAGATCCAGTGCCGAAAGCGATCGCTGCCGGAGCGGTAGGCGCGAGCGGAGCGCCACGCCTTAAGGAAGACGTTCGCGACGATATCCTCCGCCGCGTCGGCATCGCGGCATTGCGCCCGGATGTATCCGTAGAGTTCATCGGCAAGCGCGCAATAAATCTGTTCGAATGCGGCGCGGTCCCCTCGGGCAGCCCTCGCGGCGAGCGCATCAAGGTTGACTGGCGTGGCGGCGCCAGTTTCAACAAGTCGATGCTCAAGGCTCCAGGACTCTTGCACCGGTGGCGCTCCAAGACGTTCCGTTGATTGTGTGGCATCACGGGGCAGGCATCCAGCGAGACGAGAGAATGAGGCCCCTACCTGAGTGTCGAGAGTATTTTCTGGCCTCGGCCGCGATTCGACGATAGTTTCGGGGCATCCTCCACCTTAGTGACACGTAACCGTCACTGGATCATGCGTTTTGCCGATAACACCTCTGAAATCGGCAGGTACTGCCTTGTATCCGCCGGAGGGGCGGACACCCGGCGGATAATCCGCTGGGTAAGGCATGGACCAGGAGAGTCTTGACGTGTTGCACACGGGGTTTCGATCTTTCTATCGCCTCATCCGACGCTTCGGCGGCGTCGAAGGACAAGTGCTGCTGCTGTTCGCGGCGGGCCTCGTGGGATTCTGCGCCATCGTCGGGTTGTCGATTGATGTTGGCCAAATAGTGTTCACGCGCACAGACCTGCAGAAGATCGCGGATGCTTCCGCGCTCGCTGGGTCCCAGGACTTGCCCAACTCGACAACCAACGCAACGGCGTCTGCCGGTAGTTACGCGTCGGACAACGGGGTGGCCTCAACGGCCGTGACGTTTGGTTCGGGCAACACAACCATCACGGTGAAGGCAACGCGCCACGTTGATTACACGTTCCTCAAGGTGTTGGGTCTCTCCGGTACCGACGTTTCAGCTTCTGCCACGGCCAAGGCGACGCAGCAAACAATTACGGGGTATTCCTGGGCCAACGTCGCCCCCTTCGTCATCTGGGGCGGCGCCCAAAAAAATAAAGTGGCCGCGGACCAGAGTTGCCCGTACCACACCTGCGTGGGCAAGAGCTACACGTTTTGGAGCAACCAGTGGCTCAAGGACAGCGGCACGCCTATCACGCCCGACTGGACGGCTGCGAACAGCAACAACTTCAAGGGCGATGTCCAGCATGGCAATGGCGCCACTTCAAACGAAGTTGGGGACATCTTCTCGGACGGGGGGAACGGCTCCACGGTGGCGCCGGCAGTTGGGAGCGTCATCGTTGTCCCGCTGGTTGACACGGCGAGCGATGGCTCCAACCTCCGTCAGTTTCACATCGCCGCGTGGCTAATTATTCAAGTTGATCCAGGATGCGACAAAGGTGGCAACAAGCCGTGCACCGGGACGGTGCTTTCGCCAGCGACCACGACCCCACCAGCTGGCTACGACAGCAACGGCTCCGTACAGCCGCCATCGACCCTGACGTACACGAGCACCACCCAGGGCCTCATTTCGTAGGCCATGATTGAGCCGCGGGAGGCCGGGTTTTCGCAGCACCCGGCCTCCCGCTATTTCCAGAAGTGTGGCACCGAGTCTCGCGTTGGCGCCGCTAGATCCCGCGCTTGGCCAGGGCTGAAAGCAGGGCGTAGGTTCGATCCGCGGATTCTGGGTCACCTTCCACGGCGAACGGCGAGGCGTTGAAGTCTGTCACGCCAATTTCCGCGAGGTGGCGCACCTGCCGCTCCACTTCCGCTTCGTCGCCGATAATGGCCACGTTCGAGGCATCGGCCGCGCCTTCGACATCGAGCACGGCGCGATAGGAGGGCAGTTGCCCATAGATGGCGAACGTCCTGGAGGCGGAGGTGCGAGCTTCATCCGGCTTCGAAGTGACGGCGACAGGGAACCCTGAGGCAATGCGCGGGGCGGGGCGGCCAGCTTTTTCGGCGGCCGCGTTGATGGCCGGTATCGCGGTGTTTGCGAGGTACTTCACGCCTCCCATCCAGGTCACCGTGCCGTCGGCCATACGACCGGCGAGCTGGAGCATCTGTGGGCCGAGAGCCGCAACCAGCACCGGTGGTGGCTTGGCACCGGGCACCGCGATCGTAGCGGCGACACGATACTCTTCGCCGCTGAAAGCCGCGGCCTTTCCCTGAAGCAACGGGTTGAGCACCGAAAGGTACTCACGCATGTGCCGGATCGGCTTCGAGTAGTCGAGGCCGAACATGTTCTCGATGACCACTTTGTGGCTCAGGCCAATGCCCAGCGTGAAGCGGCCGCCACTGGCGAGGGATGCCGTAAGCGCCTGTTGGGCGATGGCCGTGGGATGGCGCGGATATGTCGGCACGACGCCCGTCGCAAGTTCGATTTTGCTGGTGACGCGGCCGGCAAGGGCGCACAGCGTAATTGCATCGATGCCGAAGATGTTCGCTACCCAGGCGGCATCGAAGCCGTCCGCCTCGGCTTTCGTGAATTGCGCGAGCAGCGCATCGATGTCTCCCACCTGACCAACGGCCTCACCGATCCCAATTCCAATTTTCATGTCACTCTCCCTGTTGTGCTGGTGGATGGAAGACTACAGGAACCTGCGCTCTGCGGGCCGACTGTACGGGCCCGTTCGCGTAAAGTGACACCAATGATGCTCGCGCGTTTGCGAGCGCGCGGCGGAGTGGCAACGGTTGTCGTACCTGCAATTTCTGCTCATCTTCGTGGTCGCGCCGACAGCGCTGTTGTTGGCGTACCACGGCCCGTTGCATATCCGGCCGGTGCTCATCGCGTGCGGATGCACGGCGATCTTCATGCTGCTGATTGGGGTGCCGTGGCTGCACGCACTGATTGAGATGGGCGTCTGGGGATGGGATGCCGACAAGGTGCAGGCGACGGCGTGGGATGTGCCCATCGAAGCGGCGGCGTTCTTCGCCTTGCAGGCCATTTTCACGGGTGTGCTGGCGGCGATTGCGTTGCGGCGCCCCTGGTGGCGCAATTGACGTATCTGTGGATGATCGCTCTGCTGACCTTGCCGGTCATCGCGCTCGAGTGGGCTATTGGTTGGAAGACGTTGTTGCTGGAGTGGCGGCCGTTGGTGGCGACCGTGGCCATGGCCACCGCGTACCTGGGATGTGCCAGCATCGTGGCTTTGCGCGATGGCATCTGGAGCATCAGCTCCGCCCATACGCTCGGGCTGCGAGGCGGCGGGTTCGTGTTCGAAGAGTGGCTGATGCTCCTGGGGACGAACATCTTGATTGCCCAGGCCGTCATCCTTGCCCTCGATGGTGACGTGCGCACCCGCCTGAAACGGCTGCTCTGGCCTAAGTAGGGTTAGACGGTAGGCGATAGGCGTTGGGCGGTATTTATTGCCTTTCGCTCGAGGCCTGTCCACTCGTAGACTCTTGGAATGTCGTTTGCCGATGTGAATGGGGCGCACCTGTACTTCGAAAAGTATGGACAGGGGCCTGACGTGGTCTTACTGCACGGCGCGGGCGGGAATCATCTTTCCTGGTGGCAGCAATTGCCGGTGTTCGCTCGAGAATTCCGGTGCACCGTGTACGACGCTCGCGGCTGGGGACGGTCCACCGGCGAGATGGGCGTTGGGCGGTTCGTCCTCGGGACGGACCTCGTGGCGTTGCTTGGGTACCTCGGCATCGAACGCGCCCACGTCGTGGCCCAATCAATGGGCGGTCGCGCGGTGGCCGGGTTGACGCGGTTGACGCCGGCGCGGATTGCATCGCTGGTGCTGTGTGGCACCACGGCCGGTGCAACGAATGACCGCATCCGGGAGCTCCAGGACCAGTTAAAGAGGGAGCGTGGCGACGGGGGCCTGCGCGAGTTTGCACTCGCCCCGGCGTTCGAAGCAGGCGAGCCGGAACTTTCCATGCTGTATCGCCAGATCAACGCGCTTAACCCGCCGCGTCCGCGGGGCTTCCTCGGGCGGCCGCCGGCTTCGTACCGGGGGAGCATGCATACGGCCCTTTCGGGCTTGGGCGTGCCGGTGCAGTTTATGGTCGGCGAACACGACATGATCACGTCCCCGGAGATGATTCGCGAAGCGCAGGGGCTGATCTCCGGGGCACGTTTCCACGAACTGAAGGGGGCCGGGCACTCGGCATATTTCGAGAAGCCGGACGAGTGGAACGGGGTGGTCCTGGGCTTTCTCCACGACGTATCCCAGGCCGCTCCCTGACATTTACCGTTGCCAATGGGTAGATCGCCGGGGTATGGTCTGGGTTCTATGGGAGCGTTCCGCGACCGATTGCGCGCGCTGGCTACGGCGCTCTGGCCCTTTCACGGGGATGACGCACATCTTTGGGTCGAACCAGGGAACGCGATTACGCGCAGAGTGACGGCTAGCCTCCAGCAACAGCAGTTCCCCGCGCTTCCCGCACCGCCGGTGCACCCGCAGATTGCACGTGATGAAGTCGCCCCCGAGCGCGGCGCCGCGCTCCCGGTTGCTGTCTCGGCCCCGGTACGCCCGGCCTCGGAGTTGGATCGCGCCGTTGCCGCGGCCGCCGCAGCTGCTGCGAGGGTCGCCCGGGCTCCCGCCACGACGCGGCGCGAAGCACCGGTACCAACGCGCACGGCTCGCCGCCGGTCGCGCCGCGCGGCGTAAGGACTCGCGGCGCATACGCGCGACGACGGCCGGGCGGTATACTTCGCCCATGGCCATTTACGAGTATTACTGCCCTACCTGCCGTGAAAAGTTCGAAGAGCGACGGCCGATGTCCCAGGCTGCCACCGCGACGACATGTACCCACGGCCACAAAGCTGAGCGAACGATCTCTACGTTCGCCATGGCCCGCAGCGGTGACAGCGACCTGTTCGGGTCGGAGATGCCATCCGGCGGTGGTTGCTGTGGCGGCGGTGGCGGCTGCGCTTGCGGGAACCAGAACTAAGCAAGTTCCGAGGCCGAGTCCCAGTTGGCAGCCATTGGTCTTTGGCTTAGAGTCCTCTTGCGCGCTGACAGTGATGTCAGTCATCCCTCCAGTGCGCACCGCGGAGGATTCTACGCGTGCCCCCTGCGGGGCCGGAGGAGCAAGAGATGCCAGGACTTCAAGAGGATGCCGCACAGGCCACGGGCGCGGCCGAAAGACTGGATGCCGTCGTCGTTGGGGCAGGCTTCGCAGGCATGTATATGCTGCATCGTCTGCGCGAATTCGGCTTTTCGGCGAGAGTGATCGAGGCCGGCACCGGCGTAGGCGGGACGTGGTACTGGAACCGTTATCCCGGTGCGCGCTGCGATGTCGAAAGCCTGGATTACCAGTACTCGTTTTCGGATGAATTGCAGCGCGAATGGACGTGGACGGAGCGTTACGCGACACAGCCAGAAATCCTTCGCTACGCGAACCACGTAGCGGACCGGTTCGACCTCCGGCGCGATATGCAGTTCGAAACGCGCGTGACGTCGGCATCCTATGACGAAAGGTCGCGCCGCTGGCAGGTCGGCACGGACCGCGGCGACCGGTTCTCGGCCCAGTTCCTCATTACGGCGGTAGGGTGCCTCTCGGCGGCCCGCATCCCCGACTTCAAGGGGCTCGACAGCTTTGAAGGTGCCACCTACCACACCGGCCAATGGCCGCACGAAGGGGTCGACTTCAGTGGTCAGCGGGTGGGCGTAGTGGGCACGGGCTCCTCGGGCATCCAATCCATCCCCCTGATCGCGAAGCAGGCCGAACATCTCTGGGTGTTCCAGCGGACGCCGAACTTCAGTCTGCCAGCCAACAACGACAAGCTGACCCCGGAGAAGGTGCAAGACTTCAAGGAGCGCTTCGCCGAAATCAAGGAAGAGGCGCGCCGTTCGGCGGCGGGTATCCCGATCCAGGTCAACGAGCAGTCGGTGCTGGAGGCGTCGCCGGAAGAGCGGGCCCGTGCGTTCGAAACTGGCTGGGAGCAAGGCGGATTCCACCTGACCCAGGCGTACATCGACCTGTTGGCGACGGATGAAGCAAACGCGACGGTGGCCGAATTCGTGCGATCGAAGATTCGTGAGGTGGTGAAGGACCCGGCTATCGCCGACGCACTGGCGCCGCGCGATCATCCGCTCGGCACCAAGCGGATCTGCATCGACACGGATTACTACACGACGTACAACCGCAACGACGTGACACTCGTCGACATCCGCAAGTCTCCAATCGAGGAGATTACGCCACGCGGGATCCGGGCGAACGGACAGGAGTACGAACTCGATTCCATCGTCTTCGCGACGGGCTTCGACGCCATGACCGGCGCGCTGCTCGGGATGAATATCCGGGGAACCGGTGGCGCAGAACTCAAGGAGAAGTGGGCCGCGGGGCCGCGCACGTATCTCGGACTCAGCGTGGCAGGATTCCCGAACCTCTTCATGATCACCGGGCCCGGGAGCCCCTCGGTGTTGAGCAACATGATCATTTCCATTGAACAGCACGTTGAATGGATCGCGGACTGCATGGCGTACATGCGGGAACACAGAGTGGAGACGCTGGAGCCGGACGTCGCCTCGGAGGACGCGTGGGTTGAGCACGTGAACGCGGTCGCCGGGCTGACGCTTTTTCCCAAGGCAAATTCCTGGTACCTCGGTGCGAACATCCCGGGCAAGCCACGAGTGTTTATGCCCTACGTCGGCGGTGTTGGGGCATACGCCGAAAAGTGCCGCGAAGTCGCGGCCGCCGGCTATGAAGGCTTTCAGCTCGGTGCTTCTGAACGGGTAGCAGCAGGGGCGCAGGGCAACTCTGCCTAAAGCTTCCGAACATCGTCGATGACGCCGAGGATGAGGCGGATGTCGACGCGGTCGCCAGCCTGTGCACCTTCGTAGATGCTCTCGGCGGCGACGCGACCTTCGCTGACCTTGTCGGGGCTGTCCTTAAGCGCGTATGCGAGGCGGAAGTAGCGCGTGCCGTGGATGTCGTAGGGCTGGATCGCGGCGAGGATGGCTTCCATAGGCATCAGTGTAGGCTCCGCCACCTTGGCCGGAAACGGCAGAACGTCCAAGATTCTGGCAGCTTATGGCCGACGCTATCCTCATCCAGCAGTTGACGAAGCCGTACGGGGAACGGCGGGGCGTCTTCGAGTTGGACCTGGCTGTGCACCAGGGCGAGATTTTTGGCTTTCTGGGGCCGAACGGCGCGGGCAAGACCACGACCATCCGCCTGCTCCTCGATCTGATTCGACCAACTTCCGGCAGGGCACTTGTCTTTGGCCACGATTGTCGCAAGGACGTGCGCGAGGTTCATCGGCTCACGGGGTACCTGCCGGGCGAGTTCGCACTGGACGCCAGACTCACCGGGCGGCAGCTGCTCACCTACCTTGCCAATCTTCGCGGCGGCGTCGATTGGGGATTCACGGAGAGCATCGCTAAACGGCTTGAACTCGACCTCGACCGGCCGTTCGGACAGTACTCACGCGGCAACAAGCAGAAAGTCGGGATCGCACAGGCGTTCATGCACCGCCCGCCGTTGCTCATCCTTGATGAGCCGACGGGAGGCCTTGACCCGTTGAACCAGGAGGCGGTCCTGGACCTGGTGCGCGAAGCGCGTGCTGGTGGGGCCACGGTCTTCTTTTCTTCCCACATCCTCAGCGAAGTCGAAGAGCTTTGCGACCGGGTGGGATTCATCCGCGAAGGCCGCCTGATGCGGGTCGGGCCGGTGCACGAGGTGCTTCGAGCCAAGCAACACACCGTGGAAGCCGACTGCGCCCGGGAGCCATCTGCCGCGGCATTCGAGGCGGTCGCGAACGCTTCGAAGGTCGTTGTGAGCGGGATGCACGTCGCGTTCCATGTCGAAGGAGACATGCGCGAGGCGATCGCCGTGCTGGCGCGTTTCGAACCTATGGAGATGGTGAGCCACGAACCCAGCCTGACCGATGTGTTCGTCGGACTCTACGAACACGTCGAGGCTCCGTGATGCTTCGTTCGGTCTACACGAAGACGCTTCGCGACATGCGCCGGGGCGTGTTTGGGTGGGGCGTTGGGCTGGGACTGCTGAGCATCATCTATGCGTTTAGCTGGGCGAAGGCCTACCCGGACGAGGCATCGCGTGTGCAGCTCGCTAACCAGATCCATGGTGGGCTTTC
>DATNET010000238.1:0-5537 GCA_035606745.1 Tepidiformaceae bacterium | reverse complement strand
GGATCTCCTCAAAGTCGTGCCGCATCCAGGCTGGATTAATGTCCCCGCAGGTGCCCTGCATGTAGAGCGCTTTGCCGCCGACGGCATGCTCCACCAACGCCGCCGCCACGCCTGGGAAGTCCGCGGAGTACAGCATGTTGTCGTGTTCAAGGACGGTCGCGTGACAGGCGTAATTCATCACTGTCGCGACCGGCTCGGCGCCGCCCTCGGCCGCCGCAAGAAGCACCTTGAGGCTCGTCTCTTGCGGGCCCTCCGGGTCGCGCCGGTTCTGGCTGATGGTCGAAATCTCGGCCTGGCCCACTTTGAGCGACACCGGCTGCATGTTGCCAAGAGCGACACGCACAGAGCCAGTGATCTTCCCCGCCGTCACCGTCGAATACTCCACGCCAGCGCCGGTGCGCACGGTTAGCGGCCCCGAGTGCGTGTGCGTCGCGGCAATGCAGACGCACTCCGGGGGGATGTTGAAGTCGCGCGCGATGCTTTCGCGTGCGGCCTCCACGATTTTCGGGCCAACGCCGACGAAATCGCAGATCGCCAGCACGAGCTTCGTGCTGCCATCGTCGAGCACGAGGGTGCGCACATTGAGGTTGTCATGGATGCCCGTGGCGACTCCCTTTCGGGCCCCATATCCGCCCATCTCGACGCCAACCGGCGATGTGATATCGATGACGCTCGCCCCGGCCAGGACAGTATTCATGGTGCCTCCGATGAGAACGCGCTCGCGGTTGTCGAATCCGGCATCCCCGAATTCGCGCATTCTAGTTCGAAGTCGGCATAGATAGCGGAGTGGTCGCTGAGCCCGATGTCCCGGCAAACATGGTCGTAGTCGCAGCGGGACACGCGCACCTCCTTGCTCGCGAAGATGTGGTCCAGGCGGAAGCCGCCGGTCCGGCCGCGGTTCTTCCAGTACCACGACGCGGCGTCCCGCTCATATCCGTGGACCGCCCGGAACACGTCGACCATCCCCGCGCCGTTCGTGCGGCCAACCAATGCACGCTCGGCCGCCAGCGCTCGCCCTCCGCGAGCTGTCGCGAACGGGACGATCTCACCGTCGGCCGCCTCGCCCCGCGGCGAGTTAAAGTCACCACAGACAATCGCCGGCAGCGTTGCTTCCTTAAGCCGCGCAACGAGCCCTTCCTGTGTTTCCACTTTGATCCATCGGTCGGGTCGTCCAACGGTTGGAATGTGGGCGCCGACAACCTCGAACGCCTCGCCTGGCGGCTCGATGCGGACGCATGCCACAGCACCCGGGTCCGGAACCGCAGCCGGACACCCCGGCAACAACGCCCACCGGCTAACGATCGCCACGAAACACGCCAGTTGCCGGGACGGATCGGCGATTGCGGCGAGTTCTCGGCCAGAGGCCGCATAGTGGAGGCCAGCTCTGTCCAGGCCAGCCCGTAGCCTTGGCCACGTCCGCTCCATGACCTCTTGCAGGACCACAACGTCTGGCTTCAAAGCGAGCAACGCCGCGACCTGGCCGTCGCAATTTCGTCGCTTGGCCACGTTCCAACTGACGATCCGCATGGAACCCTAGCTTCCCCGCTCCGCCTGCAGCCGCGCGCGGCGCTCCAGGTTGTATTTCACAATCGGGCTCGGCTCCGCCGGCTGCCAGTCGCGATACGCTGTCGCGGTGTCGATGGGCCACTCGATGTCGAGGTCCAGCCGGAAGCCAGGCTCGTTCGCCTCGCTCAGCGCCCGGACCGCCGCGCGCGCCACCGCAAGCTGCATCGCGCGGTCGTTCGGCATGCCGAAGGCGTGGCCGAATGGGAACTCGACCCCGACGATGCGTGAAAGGCGGAACTTCTCCGCGAGTTCCGGCATCATCGTCACGGTGACGGTGGGGATCCCAGCCTCTTCGATCGTACGCGCCAGCACGGGCACGTTCCTGCAGCAGTCCGGTCAGGCAGGGGCAAGCACCAGCGCCTCGACTTCGGCATCCTGCAACCGATGGGCAACTTCTGGGGCGTATCGGGTCCGCCACTCCTCGCCGCCGCGAGCCTGGAACCCCATAAACGAGTAGTGCTCGTCGGCGAGCTTCCCTATGACGCCTTCTTCCTCAAGTGTCGAAAACGGGCCAATCGGCAGGGCAACGTTGAAGTCGAGGAGGAAATCACGCGTGTTGAGGTGAAGGTGTTCGGCGCCGAGCTCGGCCTGCATGACGCTGCGAGGGATGACGCGATAGCTGGGGTCCCCCCAGAGCGGCTCGCGCCGTTCCCGCTCGACATCGAATGGCGGCTGGCTGCCCTTCATGTAAAGCCCGGCGGACGTGAGCAGCGCAACCGTGGTCTCTTCGAGCGGCTTTTTCAGCGAAGCCCACACGGGCGTTTCGGCCTGCCATCCGAGGTTTTCGTAACCCGCCCGAAAGCTGCGGGGGAGGTACTTGAAGCTATCGACCGTCATGGGCAAGCCTCTTCCGCAATTCCGGTGATTCTAGCCAACCATCCCAACCCTGTCATGCCCAATCTTCTGGGCACGGTGGCTACCGAAATCCCCATCAATACAACGGCCCGAGCTCTGTCAGTGTGATTGACCGTCGCTCACGTCATGCAACTGTTCGCAACCCCTGACCAATTAGCTGTATAGTCATAGTACGATGCCTGCTGAAGCTCAACCCTCGTCGCTTTCCCGTGCCACTGTCCGCGTTGCCGTGGCGCCGCTCATCGAGCTTGGCATGGTGCTGTTCATCGTCAATCGTGCCGCCAACTCCCCCGGTGCCGACCATCGTCCCTGGGTCCAGCAATTCTTCGACGAAAACCCCACGCTCGCCGACCAGTTCGTCAATTTCTGGGGCGACGGCGATTACGCCTGCGGCGAACTTCTGCTCCTCTCATGGCGTGCCGGTAATGTCCTCACGCAGGACGTCGACCACGCCTGGCCAGCGCTCGAACGCGCGGCGGCCGAGGAGTTCGATGTCCCTCCCATGGAGTCGGAGTCCGCAGAAACCATGGTCCGCATCCGCCGTAAACTGGAACGGCTGCGCGAATCGGAGGGCTTCCGAACCCGCTATTTCACCCTGCTCAAGGGCGTGTGGGCCGCCATTGAGCCCGTCTGGCGTGAGCAAGGACGCCCCACCGCTGAGGCGATGCGCCGCAACATCGAGAAGCAGCTTGCCGGCGGCGCGAAGGTCCTGGACGTTGTCCCCCGGCTTCACTTCGCCCATCAGACGATCTACGAAGCGATTATCGAAGGCGCTGAATTGATGGGCGAAGTCGTGATCGTGCCGCTCGGCCTGGCCGGTGGCGGCTCGACCTTCTACACCATCCCCGGCATGGTATTCATCGGCTTCGGGCCGGACCACGAACGCCGTGCCCAGATGCGGCGCGAACAATCCGAGCACGCCGCGCGGGTCTTTAAGGTGGTCTCTGACCCCACTCGCGCCGCCATCCTTGCCAGCCTCGTCTGGAACGCCAACAGCATTACGGACCTCGCCAACTTCTTCGAGTTGTCCCAACCAACCGTGAGCGTGCACGTCAAGATGCTGCGCGAGGCGGGCCTGCTGGAGTCCCAAAAAGTGAACGGCCAGACGCTCTATACCGCCTCCGGCGAGCGCCTTCGGGAGACGCTCCAGGCTGCCACGGACGAGCTCATCCTCGGATGTTAGGAAAATAGGCAATGACCTATTGACATCGCTACTTGGCTATGCTTCTATATGCGTGCGGGGCGATCAGCGCTTACCGCCACCTGGAGGCCAACGCCATGGGAATCGTCACCAATGACCCGTCGTCACTCGAACTCCTTGCCACGCTGAAACACGAGGAACTCGACCGCATCATTGAGCTGGCGCGCGCCAGCGGCACCCTGCACCGCAGCCCGTCTCTCGCGGCGCGACTCGGCGCCGCCGCCGGCTTCGCCTCGGACCACTTCGGCCGGACACCGCGATTGAGCGCAGACCGCGAGCACGCACGCTCCCGCGCCCGTGGCCGTGCCCTTCATCCTCGCTAATTGCGACGGGCTCAAGGCGGGACCCGGGCTCCAGAAGGTTCCCTCCTCTGCCGGGCCCCGCCCGTCTCGTCAAAACGGCCGCCGCGCCGGCCGTTGCGCCAAACGCCCCGGCACTCGCTCCCGCCGTTGGTCTCGTCTACACTGCCGCCCATGTTCGCTGGCATGGACCCGTCCCGAATTCTGCCGCTCGATTCGCGCGCTGCAACCTTCGAAAATCCCACAGGTGAACGCGGCGCCGGCGGCAAAGCATTCGGCGGCCGCAAGGGCGCTCCGTCCCGCGTCCTCGCCCCGGGAGAAACGGTCGTCCTCGCGGAAATCGCTGGCCCTGGCACGGTCCGCCACGTCTGGATGACGTTCCCGCCGGCCCGGCCCGAAACCATGCGCGCCCTGACCCTGGAAGTGTTCTACGACGGCGCCAACAAGCCCAGCATCTCTGTCCCTGCACTCGACTTCTTTGGCTTGCCACACGGCAGGCCCGTTGCGTACCACTCCGCGCTCACTTCAGTCCAGGAGGGCCGGGGCTATAACGCCTACTTCCCGATGCCGTTCCAGGACCACATCCGGCTCGAATTTCGCAACGGGAACGCCCACCCGGTAGTGCTCTACTACCAGGTCGATTTCACCCTTGAGCGCTCACTCCCGGCCGATGCCGGCTACCTGCACGTGGCGTTCCGGCGCGAAAACCCGACCACCTTGATGCGCGATTTCGTCATCGCCGAAGGGCTGAGAGGCCCGGGTCGCTTCCTCGGCTCGGCCATCGGCGTGCGCATCATCGACCCCTGTTCGTGGTACGGCGAAGGCGAAGTCAAGGTCTATCGTGACGGCGACACCGAATTCCCGACCATCTGCGGCACGGGCCTCGAAGACTACGTCGGCACCGCCTGGGGCATGGGCGCGCACACCGCCCCGTACGCCGGCGTGCCCCTGGACCTCCGAGTGCCCGGCACCCGCGGCGCCCCGGATTTTGTCGGCTTCTATCGCTGGCACCTCCCCGACCCCATCATCTTCGACCGCGAAATGCGCGTGACGATCCAGCAAATCGGCTTTGCCACCTTCCTCGAAGGTCAAGAAGAGGAATTCACTCGGTACTCGGTGACGAACCCCGCTGCCGGATCAGGCTGGTCGATGGCGCCATCGCCCGGCGTTCTCGCCCGCGGCATCGCCGAACGCGTTGACGACTTTTGCGCGGCGGCGTTCGTCTACTGCCGCGAGCCGCAGCCCGTGTCGCAGGTCGACACCGCCGCCGCCATCGCGGACATCGCCCGCCGCGACTACGAAAAGCCGAGTCCCTTCGAACGCATCCTCGGCGACGTCGGCGGCTGACCGCGAGCCCAGGAAGCAATTGCACTGCCGCCGCTACTCACCCTCTCCCGCAGCGTCGGGAGAGGGGGCCGGGGGGTGAGGGCCCGCGTGGCCGCGACTACGAAAAGCCGAGTCCCTTCGAACGCATGCTCGGCGACGTCGCCGGCTGACGGCGAGCCCCGGAAGCCGGAGCCATTTTCGCCGCTCTACTCCCCCTCTCTCGCAGCGTCGGGAGAGGGGGCCGGGGGGTGAGGGCCCGCGTGGACGGACACCGGACTGGTAACGCGGCC
>DATNET010000237.1:0-6554 GCA_035606745.1 Tepidiformaceae bacterium | reverse complement strand
GCCGCATCGCGTTCGATGTGCTTGCGGTATTCGTCCAGCGTGGTCGCGCCAATGCACTGCAGCTCTCCACGGGCCAGCGATGGCTTGAGGATGTTCGCCGCGTCCACCGCGCCCTCGGCCGCGCCGGCTCCCACGAGCATGTGCAGCTCATCGACGAACAGGATGCAGTTGCCCGCACCCTTGATCTCCTCGATCACCTTCTTCAGGCGTTCTTCGAATTCGCCGCGATACTTCGTCCCAGCGACCAGTGACCCGATGTCCAGCGTCAGCAAGCGCTTCCCCTGGAGAGTATCGGGCACGTCGCCCGACACAATGCGTTGGGCTAAGAGCTCCGCAATCGCCGTCTTGCCGACGCCAGGTTCGCCAATGAGCACCGGGTTGTTCTTGGTGCGCCTCGAAAGGATCTGCACCACCCGCTCCAGTTCGTTCGAACGTCCGATAACCGGGTCGAGCTGGTTGTTGCGCGCGGCCTGCGTGAGGTCGATGCCGAGCTGGTCGACCGTAGGGGTGCGCGTTTGCTGACGCGCTCCCGCCCCTGCACCCGCCGCCTGCGGCGCCGACTGGCTGAGGATGCGCGTCGTCTCCGCGCGTACTCGTTCCAGGTTAACGCCAAGGCTTTCGAGCACGCCCGCGGCGATGCCTTCGCCTTCGCGCACGAGACCAAGCAGCAGGTGCTCGGTGCCGATGTAGCTGTGGTTCAAGCGCCGCGCTTCGTCCACCGCCAGCTCAATGACCTTCTTGGCCCGCGGCGTCAGTCCGATTTCGCCCAGCACCGTGCGGTCACCGCGCCCGATGATGAACTCCACGGCGGAGCGCACTTTGTTCAGTTCGACGCCGAGGTTGGCGAGCACTTTTGCCGCCACCCCGTCGCCTTCGCGCACCAGCCCGAGGAGGATATGTTCCGTGCCGATATAGTTGTGGTTGAAGCGGTGAGCTTCTTCCTGGGCGAGGGTCAGCACGCGTCGAGCGCGTTCTGTAAATTTATCGAATCTATCGGCCATGGTTTTCTCCAGCCCCTCTGGTTACGCCCAGGGAACGACTACGTGCCGCCTGCGTTGGCATCCTCCCCCGCGGAAACGACGGCATTCGCCTCCGGAGATTTCTCTTCACCTTCGCCTGCCGCGCCCGTCGGGGCTGCTTGGCCTACAGCCTCGGACGCTTCTGCGCCGGTGTTTGCGTCGGCTTTCGCCTCCGCAGGTTCCGTGGCCGGCTCGGTAGATTCGGCCACGGCGTTGGATTCCGTATGCATTTCATCTTCCACTACCGGGGCCGCCGTTGTCGCCTCCCCGGCTCCAGCGTTCGCTTCGCTGCCTGCCTCGGCAGTTTCCGATTCCGTGAATGCGGTCCCGGGCTCCGCGTTTTCGAGTGCCTGCGCGAACGCATGCGCGAACGCTGAAACTGGCTCCGGGTCGCGCTCGACGGCCCGCTCGATCGCTTCCTGCGCGGTCCGCGGTTCCGGCCGTGCCGCCGAAGCAGCAACTGCCGCGGCATCGCGCGCCGGAAGCCCGAACTGCTCGCGCACGTCCTCCGGGTAATCGATGACCGCGCCATCATGCGAGAACACGAAGCCCATCGCTTCCGCGTCACTGCGCGCCTGGCGCAGGCTCAGCCCGAGCCGGTGGCGGTCCTTCTCAATGCGGACGAGCTTCACCGGTACGACGTCGCCCTCTTTGACGACGTCCTTCGGGTGCTGAATGCGCCGGTTCGAAAGCTCCGAAATGTGGATGAGCCCTTCGACCGGGCCGTCCAGCCGCACGAATGCACCGAACGCCATAAGCTTCGTCACCCGCCCGATGAGGATCTGGCCGATAACGAAACGGTCGACCGTGCTGTCCCACTTCTCCGGCTGCGCCCGCTTCAGCGAGAGCGAAATCTTCTTGGTCTCGTGGTCCACCTTCAGGATGTAGGCCTGCACCTCGTCGCCGACGTTGTACAGGTCCTTCGCCTTCTTACCACGCTCCCACGTGAGCTCCGTCATGTGCGCGAGGCCGTCGGCGCCGCCGAGGTCCACGAACACTCCGAAGTCCGTGATCGAAGAGACGTGACCCGTGCGGATCGACCCCTCTTCGAGTGTGTCGAGGATCTTGTCCTTCTGCTCCTTGCGCACTTCCGCCATTGCCGCGCGCTCAGAAAGGATGACCCGGTTTCGCTTCCGGTTCAGTTCGATGACCTTCAACCGCACGCTCTTGCCAACAAGGCTCGCGAGTGCGTTCGCAGCGTCCGGGTCGTCGCGGCGTACGCTGTCGACCTGCGAAAGCGGGACGAACGCATTGACGCCATCGACGTTCACGAGGATCCCGCCGCGATTGTGGCCGGTGACCTGTGCATCGAAGATCTCGCCACTCTCGTGGCGCGCAGCGAGGACATCCCAGCCCTCTTCTCCACGCGCCCGGTCGAGCGACACAATCGCGTGGCCTTCCGCCGAAGACGGCTGCAGGACCATCACCTTGACGGTGTCCCCAGCTTTCAGCTTGGCCGCGCCATCGACGCCGAGGGAGAGCATTTCGCTTTGCGGGATGACCGCTTCAGTCTTCGTGCCGACGTCGACGATCAGGCCGTCGGGCGAAGCGCCCATGACCATGCCTTCCACGATCTCGCCGCGGCGGAGGTGGCTCGGCTGCGCGGCCTCAGAATCGAGAAGCGCCCCCATGTCCATTTCTTCAATTTCAACGGGCTGAGGGTCTGGTTGGGCGATATCAGTTGACAAATTGGGCTCCGTCTGGGGGCGCTCTCCCGGTAAGGGGACGGCCCAGGTTCTAGGGATAGGGGTGCTCTTCGATTGTAGCAGCGCCGGATCCTTCTGTGGAAGCGAAGCGGCCCTGCCTCAGCCGCCCCGCGTGGGTCGCAAACCTTTGAACCCGTATCTAACAACGCCTGAATACGATTCGGGTTACCAGCTCACGCCACCGCTCCGCCCGGCCTTTACGGAGCCGGCGCGCCGGAGGCTCCGATGAAGCCCCTGGGATCAAAAAACCGCCAGCTTCGGCGGTTTGATATTTTAGTCCCGGCGGCGGCCTATTTTCCCACCCAGTTGCCCGGGCAGTATCGTCAGCGCTGAGGCGTTTCACTTCCGTGTTCGGGATGGGAACGGGTGGGACCACCTCGCTCTAGCCACCAGAGCCTGTAGTATGCCATCCACGCCAGAGTTCGCGCAACCGGCCAACCACCACTGCCAAACCGTGCCTGCCGCGGCCACGCGCCTGCTAGCCGGTAACGTTCACGCCGATCAACTTCCCGATGCCAAACGTCACGCCCGCCGCGGCCAGCCCGAAGACCAACATTCGCCCGCCAGAAAAAAGGACGCTCCGGCCAGTAAAGAGCGTCGTGACGGCGCCCGCCAAAAAGAGCCCGCCTCCCGCAGCGACCATGCTAATGATCACCGCCGGCAGCCCCCCAATGAACATCCACGGCAGCACGGGCAGGATCGCCCCCACGGCGAACAACACGAACGACGTGCTCCCCGCCACCCACGGATTCGCAAGGTCGCTCTCCGACATCCCAAGCTCTTCGCGCGCCAACGTGTCCAACGCCGTGGCCGGGTCTTCAAGAATCCGCTTCGCTGCCCGACGCGCCTCCTCCTCGCTAAACCCTTTCGCCTGGTAGATGAGCGTAAGCTCCGCCTCCTCCTCCTCCGGCATCATCTCTAGCTCCTGCCGCTCAATATCGAGCTGGCGTTCAAACGACTCAGCACTGCTGCGGACGCTCAGCCATTCGCCCAGCGCCATCGAAAACGATCCCGCGAGCAGCCCCGCCATGCCGGTCAGAAACACGAACGACCGCCCCGGGTTGGCGCCCGCGACACCCATCACGAGGCTCACCGATGTCATCAGCCCGTCATTGACTCCGAGCACGGCCGCGCGCAGTGCGTTGCCGCTCCCGCCGCGATGCCGGCCCTCGATCTTCGCGATGTCGATGCCTTCCGCCACGGCCCGGTCATTCGACGAAAGCTGCCGGAAGATGCGCGCGTGCGAGCGCTCGTCTTGCGGCAGATGGTGTTCCACCGCCTCCGGTTGAGAGTCATACATCCCTACGGCCGACATCTCCATGCGCGTCACGATCGGTGTCACCAGATGTGTTCCGAAGCGGCGCGCCATCCAGCCCAGCAGGCGCACCCTCGCGGATGTCTTGTACACAGGGACTTCGCCCCCCGCCTCGCGCAGCTTCGCCTCCCACAGCGCGAGATGCCGGTCCTCGCTCACCGCTAATTTCGAGAACAGGTCCTTGAGGTGCGGGTCCTTCTCTGCCTCCGCCAGCAGGCGATACAGCGCCGCACCATCCACTTCTTCCTTCAAATTGGATTGGAAGCGCTTGATATCGGCTTTCGTGTACCTGCGCGGCGGGGTTTCGATGTCTGTCATCGCTTGAGAGTCTAGGTAATCGCTGCCGGCCGTGCCTCGCCACGGGCTTACGCGCCACCTTAGCTGCTGCTAACACGCGCCATGAGCGTCCACCATCGTTTCCCCCAAACCGCCCGCCACTGCCGCCGAACGAGAGCCAGCCGTGGCATTGATGCGCCTTACTCACATCTATGTCTATGATGCGGCTGTGCGGCCCGCTCGCACGCAATGCCTGCCGACGGAGTCTCGATGTTCTCCTACTTGCCTTTCCTCATTAGCACGAACAGCATTGGCATCATTGCGGTGTTGATCTGGATAGCCTCCTCAGTCATCTTGACGATCCCCGTTTTCGCAACGCGCGGCGGCACCCAAATCGCCTGGGGCAGCCTTGCCGGCTTCCTCCTCCTCGCCGAGGCCGTCGGCCTGATTGTGCTGGTTATCCTCGTCAACAACGGGACGATCTGGCAGGGCTCCCTCGTCTTTTAGACTTCCGCATCGCGCGCGCCGCCGGATCGCTCCAGCACTGAGCGACCCGGTCGCGCCATCGACTGCTTGCCGACGCTCATTCGAGGAGTCTCCATGAAGCTTTCACTCAATTGGCTTCGGGACTTCGTTGACATCGAAATGCCCGTGAGCGAACTGGCGCGCCGGCTCATCGACGCCACCGCCGAAGTCGAATCCTGGGAAACCATCGGCGCCCAATGGGACCCCGAGCGCATCCGCGTCGCCGAAGTCGTCGCCATCGACCCCCACCCCAACGCCGACCGCCTCCGGCTCGCTACCGTCGAAACCGGGCACGGCCGTCAGCAGGTGGTCTGCGGCGCGCCCAACCTGGCGGTCGGACAGAAGGTCGCATTCGCAACCGAAGGCGCCGCACTCATTGATGGACACACCGGCGAACGTGCAAAGCTCAAGCTCCGCCCCATTCGCGGCGTTGAATCCGCCGGTATGGTGCTGAGCGAAAAAGAACTCGGCATCAGCGACGAGCACGAGGGCATCCTTGTCCTGCCGCCCGATGCCCCCTCCGGCCGGCCGCTTGTCGAACAGCTCGGCGATGTCGTCTTCGACATCTCCACCTGGGCCAACCGCGCCGACCTCCTCGGTGTCTTCGGCTTCGCCCGCGAGGTCGCCGTCCTGAGCGGCTCGCCACTGCGCCAGCCCGATACCAGCCACGCGCAGTCCTCGCACGCCGCCTCGGGCTTCGTTACCGTCGATATCGAAGCGCCGGACCTCTGCCCGCGTTTCAGCGCCTCCATTATCGAAAACGTGACCGTCGGCCCATCCCCCGCCTGGATGCAGCAGCGCCTGATCCGCATGGGCATGCGCCCCATCAACAACGTCGTCGACATCACGAACTACGTGATGCTCGAAATCGGCCAGCCACTGCACGCCTACGACTACGACGCCGTCCGCGGCAAGCGCATCATCGTCCGCCGGGCCCGGCCAGGAGAACAGCTCGTCACCCTCGACGGCATCGCGCGCACGCTCGACCCCGAAATGCTCCTCATCTGTGATGGCGCCGGCCCCGTCGGCATCGCTGGCGTCATGGGCGGCGGCGAAAGCGAAGTGACGCCCGAGACGCACACCATCCTCCTCGAAATCGCCAACTTCAGAGGCGGCTCCATTCGTCGCACGTCCGGTCAGTTGAAGCTCCGCACCGAGGCATCCCTCCGCTTCGAAAAAGGCATCGGCGCTGGCATCGTTGAGCAGGTGCAACACCGCGCTCTGCACCTCTTCGAACAGCTCACGGGCGGAGTCGTCGCGCGAGGCCTCGTGGATGCCTACCCGGGTGCGCAGCCCCAACGCACCATCAACCTCTCCGAGGCCCGAATCGAGCAGGTTCTCGGCATCCCCGTGCCCAAAGACGAAGCGTTGCGCATCCTCACCGGCCTCGGCTTTGGCTGTGCCTTCAATGCTGGCTCCTACGCGGTCCAGCCCCCCGATTGGCGCCCCGACGTCGATCTGCCCGACGACGTGATCGAAGAGCTCGGCCGCATCTACGGCTACGAAAATCTGCCCGCAACCATGCTGCGCGGCAGCCTCCCACCCATTGAACCACGCCCCGTCGAAGACCTCCGCGAACGTGTTCGCGACCTCGCCGTCAGCCTTGGCTTCCAGGAGATCATTACCTACACCCTCACCGGCCAGTCCCGGCTCGAACGCGTCGTCTCCCCCTCCGACACGCGCCGGTTGTTACCACTGGGCGTCGTAAACCCC
>DATNET010000217.1:0-2213 GCA_035606745.1 Tepidiformaceae bacterium | reverse complement strand
GCCGCATGGGCCTGCCTCTCCGCTTCGTTGGGATCTAGCTTAGAACAACGCCAACCTTCAATTGATACGGGTGAGACAACGCGAAGGGAATGTTTTGGTTCGCGGAGGAAGATACTTTCGAGACGTGTAACAATGCGGGCCAACATGGCCATCGCTGCCGAGTGGACGAATCAGGGCGCACGCGCCTGCCTGAGGCGCTCGCGTGGCGTGTGGCTCTTAATGCCGCCGCGTAGCCGCCGTTTCCAACTGCCCGTGCATGCCCTCTTCGTCCTCGGTATCGAGGTACGCCGGCAGCGAAAAGCCGATCTCCGTGCCGCCGCCTTCGCGCGCCCGCGCCCACATGCGGCCGCCCTGCGCTTCCACCAGCCGTTTGCACACCGATAGCCCCAAACCCACGCCCGAAGCCTGCGCCGAAGTCCGTCGCGACCGGAAGAATGGTTCGAAGATGCGCTCCAGGTCCTCCGGCGAAATGCCCATCCCCCGGTCCAGCACCGACACCGAGACCATGTCGCCAGCGTTACGCGCCCGCACCTCCAGTTCGGTATCGGGCGGCGTGTACTTCAGCGCGTTGCTGATCAGGTTCTGCATCACCTGCTCCACGTAGAGCGGCTCGGCACTCACCGGCGCGAGGTCCTGCGAGATATTGATCCGCACCGCCCTCCCGGTGGCGTGCGCCGCCACCATCCCCGGCAGCGCCCGCTGCAACAACACTGGCTCCGGCAAGATCACCGTCTGACTCTCCACCCGCGACAACGTCAACATGTTCTCGATGAGCCGCTGCAGGCGCTCCGCTTCGCCCTGGATATCGGCGATGCTTGTCGCCTGCTCCTCCGGCGAAAGGCGGTCGATGAGCCGCAACGCCCGCGCATTCCCGACGATGATCGTGAGGGGCGTCCGCAATTCATGGGACACCAGCCCGAGGAACTCGTCCTTTGCCGCCGCCGCCTCGCGCAAACCTTCTTCCGTTTGCTTCTGTGCCTCGATGTCGATTTCGACACTGAGCCACATCGCCAGCCCACGATCCTCGCCGAACACCGGGATCGTGTGGTCGTGATGCCAGCGATACTCCCCGAACCGGCCGCGGATGCGGTAATCCGCTTCGAACTCCGCACCGCTCGCGCGCGCCGCTTCAAACTTTTGCACCACCCCGGCGCGGTCGTCCGGGTGGATCGCCTCCCGCCAGCCAATACCGTTCAGCCGCTCCGGCGAAAGGCCGGTGTACTCCGTCCAGCGGGTATTGTGGTACTGCGCCAGTCCATCCGGGCTCGTCGAGGCGATCATCGCGGGCAGCGCTTCGGCGAGCGTCCGGTACCGTTCTTCGCTCTCCCGCAGCGCGCTTTCGATCTCCGCCCGGTCGCTTACATCAAGGTTGATCCCCGCGTACCCGGCCACCCCGCCAGCCCCGGCGGGGATCGGCACGCTGCGGCCGAGTATGGTGCGCTTCTGCCCGTTCACGCCCGTCACCTCTTCGACATAATCGAACGGCAGCGCCGCTTCCCGGCAGCGCTCCCACTCCGCCGTGAGCGCCTTCGCCCGCTCCGGTGGCAGGATCCCTGCCCAGCCCTCGTCCCGATACTCTTCGAAACTCAGGCCGATGAAATCCAGGAAGCTCCGGCTCACATAGCTCAGACGCCCGTCCGGCCCCGTCGCCCACACGCCAAACGGGATCGCATCGCCCACCGCCCGGTACTGCGCCTCCGCCAGGTCGACCGCCTGTTGTGCGCGCATTCGCCGTTCGCCAACGTACCGCCGGATGAACAGCGCAAGCACGCCGAGCAGCCCGATCTCCATGGCGATGAGCGCGCTCAGTGCCAGCAACTGGTTCCGAGCCGTCGCATCGCGCCCGCTCGATCGCTGGTCGAACAACGTCTGTTCGGCGTTCCGCATGTCGTCGATCGTGCTGCGAATATTCAGCATGTCCTGCTGGCCCGTGTTCGTCACGATGCTTTCGCGTGCCGCCCGCGCCCCTTCGTCCCGCTCCAGCTGGATGGATTGCTGAAGGTCGTTGAGCCGCAGCGTGACCTCGCCGTCAAGCTTGTCCAGCCGCTGCAGCTGTTCCGCATCGTTGCCAATGACATCCCGCAGCGTCGCGAGGTCCGATCCCACCCGAGCGATCGCCGCGGTATAGGGCGCCAGGTACGTCTCGTCGCCCGTGATCACGAAGCCGCGCTGCCCCGTCTCCGCGTCCTGCACGTCGATGAACGTACGGTCGA
>DATNET010000193.1:0-3281 GCA_035606745.1 Tepidiformaceae bacterium | reverse complement strand
GCGGGACGCGTACGTATGGGGAGATACCCGTAAAGGCCCGCGCTCGAATGCGTCAGAAGAAACGATTGGTGAGGCGTTGGCGACGTGTTGGCGACATGTTGGCGACGTGTCGCTTGGCGACGTGTCGCTTGGTGTCGCTAGATGCTTGCCTGGGCCGGGTCCGGGGAGGCAGCGATGCGCGACGACCGCCAGGCGGCGTAGCTCAGCGGCACCAAGAGTACGAACACGGCACCGATGAAGGCGAGACTCGCCCGCGCTCCGGAAGCGCTGATCACGGCCGCCGTGACGCCAGGCCCGACGACCGCGCCGAGCCCTTCGATGGACATGAGCGTACCGATGACCAGCCCGCGGTCGGAGGGGCCGCCGCTCTGCTCGATCATTGCGGCGGCGATGATCGGTCCGGCGCCGCCCGCGCCAGCAGCAAGGAACACCGCGGCCCCGGCCGCGGCGTACGCGGTGGGCGCCACCGCCAGACCAAGCGCACCACCCGCGGAAACGACGAAGAGGACGGCGAGCTCCAACATCCGCCGTTCGGGGCGGCTAAACCGCGATGCGACCAGCAAGGCGAGCCCAGCGGCGGCCGCGGCCGGGATGAGGAGCACCGCTGTGCGCAGAAGGGTGATATTGAGTGAGCGCCGGACGTAGGCGCCGTAGACGCCACCCAACGATGAGACGGCGGCGTAGTCGATGAACACGACGAGCGCAAAAAACGCCGCCCCTTGAATCCGGTCCCGAAAGCCGCCAACGGCGAGGTGGGGCTTGTGCACGCCCCCATGGCGATCTGCCTCGGGACGCGGTGCAGGTGCGTGTGCGTGCTCCGGGGGTGAGCGGTCCAACGCCGACATTTGTTGCCCGAGAATTGGCAGCACGGCGATCGCGAGGGCGACGTAGAACGCTGAACGCCAGGGCCCGAAGTTGCCCGCGACCACGCCGATCGCGAGCCCGATGCCCGTGGCGATGTCGCCGGCGAAGGTGACGATGCCCGTGACGCGGCTGTGCACCTGCACGAGCTGGGTGCGGGCGATGGTCTCGTACAGCAGTGGCCATATGGCGGCGCTGCCAGCGGCGATGAGGCACGTCGCTGCCAGGAACGACCACAACGCATGGACCAAGAGGACCAGCACTAGGCCGGCGGCCTGTACCAGGACGGCCGCCCGAAAGAGGGACCGCGGTGAATGGCGGTCGAGGAGACGGCCGGCAAGTGGATGGATGGCGAGTTTCACCCCGCCGTAGAGCGCGAGCGTGTAGCCGGGCAGCGCTGGCGACGTGTTGAGCACGTCGAGGAGGTAGTGGTTCATGTAGGAAAGGAAAACCAGCCCGTAGAGCGCGTCTTGCGAAAACGCCAGGGCAACGGTGAGCGCCATCGCGGGGCGCTTGATGGAAGCAGGGGCAGGAGCGTCGAGCACAGTGCCTCCATGGGCCATCGTTGACCCGCATGTTAGCGGAACCGGACAGCAGGAAACGCAACAAACGGCGCATCGCAGAGAACATTCAGGGAACAGGGCTGGCAGGAGCTATGCTGGCGAGGCGTGTTCCGCCACCCCCGGACGCTAGTGCTCCTGGAAGCGCGCGACGGAGAACGCAAGCAGCGATGGCACGGTCAGCGCGAAGGCGATCAGGAGCAGGGTCAGCATCACGAGTATCCGGTCCGGCGTGTTGTCTTTCACGAAGACGTATTCGAGCATCCCTGCGATGACGATGTACGCCAACATCGCCCACTTCCACACCTGGAAGAACGAGCGCCAGGCGAACTCCTTGATCCGTGCCATCAGCACTCCACCGACGAGGAGCAGGCCGGCGGAAATACCGAGGAGGACGATCGCCGGCCAAAGCAGGTCGGTCTTGGGGACCTGCGCGGCCACAATCACGCCGGCCGCGAGCGTGCAGATGAGCGATGCAACGCCCAACTCCATCACGGGAGGCAGGTTGGGTTCGGCCCGTACAGTTGCAGTCATGCCGTTGCCAGCCGTGTCATGATGACCAGGATCGCGACCTGCATTGCGCCGGTGATCGCCGCCGCCCACACGAAGCGGCTCATGAGGTGGGCAATGCGCTCGCCGTTCGGCTCGGGCTTACGCAATTCGAAAAGCACCGCGAGGTTCGCCGGCTCCAGCACGCCGAGGGCGACGACCGCCATGACGGCGACGACGACGTACGAGGCCACGGCCCATCCGTGGTAGGGGTATCCAGACTGTACGAAGCCTTGATACATGCCTAGCTGCCACCCCGCGGCGAGGGTGACGGTCACGAGCGTGGGCATCAGAAGCATCATCTTCGGCATAAAGCGCGCCGAGAATTCCGCGCGCGCCGGGATAGAGAGCCGCGCGAGGATGGGCCCGACGACGAAGCCGACGAAAAGGTCGACGCCAGTCCACAGCGCACCACCCACGACGTGGAAAAAGTCCAGTGCCCAAAGCTTATTGCTCGCGATGGCGACGATAAGCCCGACCAACACGACCGCAACGATGGGCAGGCCCTGAAGTGGGACGATGCTGGGCGGGACCAACGATCCCGGCCGTACCGGCTCGGCCTGTACTGGTCGTGATTCGCCCGTCCGCACACCTGCCAGTTCAGCCATTGCCCCATGCCTCCTGCACCGACGGATTTGGAACGTCCCGCACCAGGCGGCGACCGCCGCTTAGGCTAGGTCTCTCTTAAAACGCTGTCAATTGGGCCGGCAATTATGGTGCGCTCGACCAGGTGCTACGATCCGCGGCACTGCCCGGCGTCACGGGCAGGAGTGGGCTGCCGGGCAGATTTGGCGCAAGAATTCGCCCACGCGACTACGTTGTATTCCGGCTCGCCTGGCGACGTTGGTGGCGCTGACTTTGGGGGATCGTTGTGGCTGGTTCGTGCGAGGTGCGAAGGCTCGGTATCGATGACGTTGGCCGGATCGCGGGCATTGATCGGTCGGAGCGCGTCGAGGTCGAGTTCACGGTTGTCGAGGGCCACCTGGTGGAACGGCCGGTGTCGATGCCCGACATTCCGCCATGGGACCCGGTGGGGACTGGCCCTTCCAGCGTGGCTGCGAAGGTAGCCTTCTGCGCGCCGCTCGTCGCTGGAGGCGCCACACTGTTCGGCGCGTTCGAAGGCGACCACCTTCTTGGCCTGGCTGTTGTGGATGGCTCGTTTGAAGCCGGGCTAGCCTGGCTGGCGTTCCTTCACGTTAGTCGACCGGACCGGCGTCGCGGTGCCGCGTCCGCGTTGTGGGGCGCCGCGGTCCTGGAGGCAGCCGAGGCCGGCGCCCGATCGCTGTACGTCTCCGCGACACCAACCGGATC
>DATNET010000190.1:0-9149 GCA_035606745.1 Tepidiformaceae bacterium | reverse complement strand
TAAGAACGCTCCCTTCCCGGATTTCAAAGACGACCGCTGGCTCGTCAACGCCGATGCCAGCCTTCGCGCGATCACGAGCGGGCCGCAGCAATTCGTGCTCGAAATCCAGGGCGACGTGACGGTGAGCATCGGCGGCCGAGTCGTCGCCCAGGCCGTCCAGGAAGCCACGCCGCGCTTATTCGCCGTGCGCTTCGATAGCCCGGCCGGGCCCGTGGCCGTCTCCATCCGCGCGCGCGACCGCAGCGGTCCGTTCGTGCTGCGCTGGGTCGGCTAAACCGCCAGCTCGGCTCGCTCTCTTGCCGTTCTCGTTCAGGGTTCTCCCGGCTTGCCCGTCACTGCGGCCGCGCGGACACTCCCTCAATGGGATCGCGCCGCCCCGGCATCCGCGGATGGGCATTTCTGCTCGCGACCGCAGGGCTGGCCTTCGGGCTGGTGGCGCTGTTCGCTTCCGGCTCCGCAAGCGCCGAACAAACGGAGGGCTCTTTGCCGTACGCGAGCCACCTCGCTGCGCTCGCTGGTGACAGCTCCGGCGCGCCGCAGCTCGTGCTCGCAACCGCGACGGCAACGCATAGCGCCACGAGCACCAATACCAGTACCACCACGGCAACCCCGAGTGCCACGGCTACGCCACCGGGCCAAACATGCAGCTCGGGTCACGGCCTGTTGCTCGGCTTTGGCGATGCCGGCGTGGCCTCGGTCACGCGCACGCCGCTCGACACGACGGTCGGCGCACTACGCACGTTGGCGGGGCCTTCGCCGCTTCCCACTGATGCAGGCCGCATCGTCCCGTTCGAGACGACGGTCTACAGCCTTACGGCCAGCCTTGTCAGCATGAGTCAGCTTTCGGACGGCACGATCGTCTTACTGGTGGGTGAAAACGCTGGTGGCGCGACGGTCCCGGTGCTGTTCCCCCCGCGTTCCTGCACACACTCCGCCGACCCATCGGACCAGGGTGCGATCAGCAGTTCCGCGATCGCGTTGCGGGTCGCCTGCGGAGATGCCCCTGCGCCGGGGGCCGCGCCAGTCGCGCTCGCCGGCTCCGCCACGCTCACCGGGACCGGCTTCTGGAATAGCGCCAGCATCGATGGCGCCCCGGGAAATGGAGCTTCGCTCGGGCCGGTGCTCTCGTTTTCGTTCAGCGGTGGCAGCTGCGACCCGAACAAGGTGACGCCCACGCCCACACCATCGCCCACGCCCCGAGTGCAGAAGACGAACGTGGGCACCGTTGATGCGCCCGTAAATAACGCCTACACGGCCGGCGACCCGATCACCGTGCAGGCATCGATCATCCCGGAGGAGCCTGGCATCAGCTGCTCATTCCTCTTCGTCGGCCCGCTGCCGGGGCTGGCGATGCTCCAGGGCCCGACGCTCGATACCGATGCGAGCGGGCACGCGACGTGGAGCTTCACGATCCCCTCGGACACAATCGCTGGCGACGCTCGGGTGACGGCCTACTGCGGCATGGTGCCAGCCACGACCACGATCCATATCAAGGCGGCATCCTGAGGCAGCCGGCGCCCGCGTTGGCCGCTCGCGTGACATCCGCGATCGTCAAGCGGTATGCTGCCCCGGACATGACGAAACGTGCGCTAACATTTGGTTTTGCCCTTGCCGCCCTCCTTCTTTTGCCGCTTCTTGCAGCTTGCAGCGGCGATGACAACACCTCGACTCCCACGGCGGCCGCCGCGACTTCCGCGGGCTCGGCGACAACCGCCGCGGCTGCGACGTCACCTACCGCCGAGCCCACCAAGATCGGTGGGTCCATGATCCTGGCGACGACGACGAGCACCCAGGACACGGGCCTTCTCGATGCTCTCGTGCCAATGTTCAAGCAGCAGACGGGGATCGATGTGAAGGTCATAGCGGTGGGCACTGGCGCTGCCCTCCAGATGGGCGCCCAGGGAAACGCCGACGGGGTGCTGGTCCATGCACCGTCGAGCGAAAAGCCGTTTGTCGATAGTGGCGACCTGATCGACGGCAAACTTGTCATGCACAACGACTTCGTCATCGTTGGGCCCGCATCCGACCCGGCTCACGTCAAGGGGTCGGCCGATATCAATGCTGCCCTCAAGGCGATCGCCGCGACCGGCCCATTCTTCTCTCGCGGCGATGCTTCCGGTACGAACACGAAAGAACTGGCGCTGTGGAAGGCCGCGAACATCGACCCCAAGACCGCCGTGAAGGGTTACCAGGTCACGGGCTCCGGCATGGGCGATACGCTCAACGTCACCAACCAGAAGAACGGTTATACCCTCACGGACCGGGGCACCTATCTCGCCCTGAAAAAGACGCTCGACCTCCAAATCCTCTTCGAAAACGGCCCCGCGCTCATCAATATCTACCACGTCTACGTGGTCAATGCCGCCAAGCACCCGGGTGTCAAAACGGCCCAGGCCGAGGCGTTCGATAACTTCATGGTGGCCCCCGCCACGCAGGCGTTCATTGGCGACTTCAAGAAAGCTGAATATGGCCAGCCACTCTTCATCGCCGACGCCGGTAAAGATGAAAGCACACTTACGAAGTGAGGAAGGGCCTCGAACCCCAAAAAGAGCAGAAGTGCTCGGGCTGGTATAACTGACGCTGAACCTGGTGACCGTGTATGGCTGAACTCTGGGCAGGCCTGCAGGAGGCCATCCGCCTCATCACCCACGGCGACCCCGAACTCTACGACATCACCTGGCGGACGATTGTGGTCTCCGGCAGCGCGACGCTCGTCGCCATGCTCGTTGGCGTCCCGGCCGGCTACGTGCTTGCGCGCACTCGCTTTCCCGGCCGCACCATCGTGCTCGGCGCGGTGAATACGGGGATGGGCTTCCCGCCGGTCGTCATCGGGCTCCTCGTCTGGCTCATGCTCGTCCGCAATGGGCCATTCGGGGGCTTCGAACTGATCTACACGAAGCGCGCCATGGTCATCGCCCAATTCATCATCGCGGTGCCGTTGGTCATCGGGTTCACCGCCGCCGCGGTGCAGGCGCTACCCGAACATCTCCCCGACCTGCTCACCACGCTGGGGGCGGGGCGGCTGCGGACGCTCTGGCTGCTCTGTCGCGAAGCCGACCTTGGGCTCCTTGCGGCCGTGATGGCCGGGTTCGGCGCCGTCATCTCCGAAGTCGGCGCGTCGCTCACGGTCGGCGGCAACCTCCAGGGCGATACGCGCGTGCTCACGACCGCCATCGTGCTCGATACCTCGCGCGGCGAATATGACCGCGCAATGGCGCTGGGCATTATCCTGCTGGCGATGACGTTCGCCGTGAACCTGCTGCTCACCGCAATCCAGCAGCGCCGGGCGCTACGCCGCGCGCGATGAAGGTCGCGTTCGAAGGCGTCAGCTTCCGCCGCGGCCGGCGCGAAGTGCTCAATATCCCTGCACTCACGTTTGCCTCTGGCCGAGTGACGGCACTCGTCGGGCCCAACGGATCTGGCAAATCGACGCTTCTGCGGCTCGTCGGCGCGCTCGAACGCCCCGCCACAGGATCGGTCACGATCGACGGACACCAGGTGAGTCGCGACCGCACGACGCACGCCGCGATCGCGTTTGCTTTTCAGAAGGCCGTATTTATCAGCGGCACGGTGCGTTCGAACATGGAGCTCGCGCTACGCCTTCGTGCGCTACCGGCGTCCGAGCGCCCCGCTCGAATCGAAGAAGCAGCTGCGGCTTGCGGCATCGGCCACCTCCTCGGCCGAGACGCGAGCCGGCTCTCGGGGGGCGAAGCGCAGCGCGCAAACCTTGCCCGCACCCTCGCGCTGCGTGCCCCTCTTACGCTGCTCGATGAGCCCCTCGCGGGACTCGATGGCCCGGCCCGCCGCCAGCTCCTGATGGAGCTGCCGGCGCTCCTCGCCCGCTTCGCCACCACGACGATCGTCGTCACGCATGACCGCGATGAGGCGTTACGGCTTGCCGACGATGTGGTGCTGTTGATGGATGGGCGCGTCCATGCGGCCGGCCCCAAGGGCGATGTCTTTCGCCGTCCAGCCAGCCCGGAGGCGGCCGCGTTTCTCGGCTACACGCTCATCCCAGGCGACTCCGGCACTATCGCGGTCGCTCCCGGCCAGCTCCGTGAGGGCCCGGGAGACCTGACGTTCGAACTTACCGTTTCCGCCGTTGCGGATCTTGGCAGCGTGCACGAAGCACTCGGCACGATCGGCGGAGCCACGGCAGCCGTGCCTCTCGCGGGCGCCGGCCCGCCGCCCGGCAGCCGTTTGAGCGTCTCGGCGCCATTCGATGCCGTGGTGCGATTCCCGGCGTGCCCGCGCTGACGAGCTGGACGAGGCCGTTGCTGGTCTTAGACCGGCGCTCGTTGCTACGGTGACCCCGCTTCCAGATAGGCTCCGCTCACCCAGCCAGCCTGGCCGTCAGGGGTACGGACGCCGACCCACGTGATGCCCTCGACCTCCACCTGCGGATCCGATGTCAACCGCAGCAGCACACCGTCGGCGAAGCATCCGAGGGTCTTCGCCTGCAGGTTCGTAGCCTCGCGGACGTTGAGGCAGTCGCTGCCCGTGGCGACGCGCCGCACCGGACCCTGGTCCATGTGGACGATAAACGGGCTGCTGTTGCCGGTGAGCCCGAAGGAGAGCCCGATGATCGGGTGCACCGTCGAGCTATCAAGCTTGAGAAAGACGCCCTCGATGGGGTACATACGGCCGTGCGCCTGGTCGCCTCGTTCGGACCCATCGGTGCCGAAGCCGAAAAAATCGGGAAGCAACGCTGTGCCATATAAGAGCCCACTGGTGAGTTGGCCGGCAACCGTCAGGTACGTCTGGCCCTCGTGCGACTCGGACCATTTCCACGAACTCAGCACGTGCTCTGAGTCGTCCAGGTAGCCCACCAGCTGCGGCCCTCCGGCAACGTCCTGCCAGCTCATCAGGAAGCCCTGCGCGGTTTTGGCAAGCAACGCGCTGTGTGCCGACGGGCCGCTGACCAGCGGTTCGCCGTTGAGGTCGTAGAACCGCCCATTGCTGGTGCCATCGGCAGCGATGCCCTGCCACACAATGCCCGGTTCGCCAGAACCATCCGCCGAAGCGCCTGGCACGACCTGGGGCGTCATCCGCAGGTCCGTCCGCGGTGCGCTGAGTTGCTGACCACTTTCGGCGAAGCGGTAGCTCGCCCTGCCGTCCGTGAGCGTGGCTTCAAGAACATCCTTCCCAAACGCACCATAGAGGAACGTATCGACGGTCATCGTGCCCTTGTCCTCCCAGGTGACTCCACCGTCCGCGGAATGCATGAGCCGCTCGACGGGCTCGCCAGATGGTTCCGTTTCGCCGCCGCAGTAACCGTGCGTGCACAGTGCGACCCAGAGGTCGCCGCGCGACCAATCGGCTGCAAACGAATGTGGGTAGCCGCCGTAGCTGGCGAGCGGTGCAAATAGGTCGTCGGTATGCTCGTTGCCTGCCTGGTCGAGGTAGCGGCGGAAGAGGTTTGGCACCTGCGGGCGGCCGCAGGCAAAGCATCCGGTCGAGTAATAGAGAACCGTGTCGTAGCCAAGCGCGCCCTGCATCCCGACTGAGAGTGCTGCGGGCGCTGGCGCGGAGGACGTGGCCGACACCGTGGGGAGCGCCGCCGCGGTCTTCGCCGGTGCAACACCAGACGCCACTCTGGAAGGCGGGACGCCGACAGCCGGCGTTGGGCTCGAGGCGGACGGCTTCGACGACCCCCCGCATGCGGTGATCACCAACAACAGCGCAGCGACTGCGACGATGGGCAGGAAGCAAAAAGGCTTCGACAGCGGGCGCTTCCCACTCGACCGTCGGATGTCTTCCATCGTGCCGGGAACCCGCGGACGAACTAACCGCCACGCATGCATAGCTGCACCTCTTTCCATGCTAACGCCGAGCGCGGGCACTTAGTTCCCGATTGGGGCCGTGTCGATACGAGGCGCCGCCTCGGTCCCTCGGAAAAGGGGCCGTGTCCTGCCTCAAAATTCACGCTTTCTCGACCATAATCGATTGACAGGCCATAGCGCCCGGCGTAGCGTCAAGAATGTTATGGATGTGGTTTCCGGCTACATCATCACGTGACGGCGGTGCTGCGAAGCGCCGCCGTTTGTGCTTAACGCATGTCCCGGCGGACACGGTTCGCCACCACACCCCAGGGAGGGTTCCTGTCCATGCAGTCCAGCCTGATCAGCAAAGTCGAAAAAGCCAAGGTGTACGCGGGCGAACGGCATCGTATGCAAATCGACGGGCTCCACGTCGCCTTCCACGGTGAAAACAGCGACCACGAAGTCGCGATCCGCGACGGCCAATGGTCTTGTAGTTGCGACTTCTTCGATAGCTGGCACGTTTGCAGCCATACGATGGCCCTCGAACGGATACTGACCGGGATGGTCCCCGCCCAGGACAACGTAGCCCTCGCGACCGTCTAACAGCCGCGCCGCGGTGCATGCCCGGGCAATCGGCGCTGGCATGCACCGCTGAAACCGTTGTCTATTGCCTGTCCCCATGGACGGCGCAGTGCTGTTGTGAGCGGCCGCCACTGCGGGTGCAACGGTTCAACCTGGTCCACACGCTGAGGTGTAGAAAGCGAGCAAGCCGGGCTGCCCACACTTCTCTCGAAATTCTTACGCGTTTCCCCCTGTTGAAAGCTCCCGCTCTACCGATATCGCTGCTAGCATGGCGCGCAACAAGGGGGAGCCGTGCTCGGATTCAGCTGGGGTGCTTTCCTGGTCTACCTTGCGGCGCTCATCTTCATGGTGTTGGGCGGCTTTTGGGGCCTTTTTCAGAGCCACCACCCGGCGTTCCTGGTGCCGATACTCCTCGGCCTCTTCTATTTTTACCTTTGCTGGGAAGCCGTCGTCGAAGACCAGTCAGGTCCTCCGCCGCCGCGTAGCAAGCAAAATTAGATTCCTGCGCAGCTCCTGACGATACTCCGCACACGCGGCCTTTCCTCGCAGGTTGTATGCTTGTCAAAGCATTATGCGGAACATTCGTCTGGGCTCCTTGCTTGGCATCCCCATCCTGGTGAACCCCAGCTGGTTCCTGCTGTTCGGCATCGTCACGTGGTTCCTCGCCACGCAGGTCTATCCCGATTCCCTTGCCACGGCCAGCGCGAGTACGCACTTCATCATGGCGGCCGTCAGCGTCATCCTCTTTTTTGTCTGCATCGTCCTGCACGAACTGGCCCATAGCATCGTCGCCAAGCGCTATCGCATCCCCGTCAAGAGCATCACGCTCTTCGTCTTTGGCGGCGTCGCGCAGATAACGCGCGAGGCCACCAAGCCGCTCAACGAACTGCTCATGGCGCTCGCGGGGCCGCTCACCAGCATCGTCCTCGGCGCGGCATTTTTCGGTACCTGGTTCGCTCTCGGTTCCCAGGATGGCCGTCCAATCGACCACGTGCTCTTCTTTCTCGGCGGCATCAACGTTGTGCTCGGTGTCTTCAACCTTCTGCCTGCATTCCCGATGGACGGCGGCCGGGTCTTTCGCTCGCTCATCTGGCTGTTCACGAGGGACTACAACCGGGCTACCAGCATCGCCGCCTGGAGCGGCCGCCTGATCGCATGGAGCATGATGGCCTGCGGTTTCGTTGGCGTGCTCGGCGTCAATGTCTTTGTCGCGAACGACCTGTATAGCGGTGGCTGGCTCATCCTCATCGGCCTCTTCGTCGAAAACGCCGCGCGCCAGAGCCTTCTCCAGAACCGCCTCGTGCGGACCCTTCAGCAGTACAACGCGGGCGACCTCATGGTCACCGACCCGCCGGTTGTCGAAGGGGACATGAGCGTCGCGACGCTCGCCCGGGGCGTACTCGAAATCAATCCGCGCGTGCTCTACTTCGTCGAAGAAAAGGGCAAGCTCGCCGGCATCATCAGCGGCTACCAGATGCGCGCCATCCCGGAACCGCTCTGGGATTCGACGCGCGCCTCGCAGGCGATGGTCCCCAGCGGCCGCCTGCACGCCACGGGCCGCGAGTGCCCGGTCTCCGAAGTCCTCCTGGAAATGGAAACGGAGAACCTGCTCCACATGCCAGTCGTGGAGAACGGCCGCGTGATCGGCGTGATTGCCCGCGACCGTATCCTTTCGGTCTTGCGGCAAGCAGGGCTCATCTCTCCGCTGCCCGCCTGACCTGAGCGGAATTCTTCCCGACTTCTAACCTATTTACCCATTCGGGCTTCAGTTTTGGGCGATACCGGACGATGCATATCGCACACGAAGACCAAGGACGGACTAGATGGGACTGGCAAGGCGCGCGCTCTATGGCGCGGCGATTCTCGCACTGGCGGCACCGCTCGCACTGTTCGTTGCTATGGAGAATGTCGCCAGCTGGAACCCGGTCTGGGCCGAGCCGACGCTGCACTTCTGGATCGTTTCGGCCTGCACGGTGCTTTCGGCGTGCATCGGCACGGCTCTCGCGCTCTCCGTCCAGAGCGTGCGCACCACCCGTACGGTCTTCCTCGCGCTCGGGTTTGTCGCGGTCGCGATGATCTTTGCTACTCACGGGCTATCGACTCCGGGCTTTATCGTGCCTGGCACCGAATATCCCTACGCCGTCGTCATTTCCGCGGGCTTGAGCGAACTGGTAGGTGCCCTGTTCATCTTCCTCAGCGTCCTCCCCGCGACGACGCCTGGCGCGCGGTGGGTCCGCGACCATGGGCCGCACCTGATGGTTGTCGCTTTCGCTCTTCTCGTTACTTATGTCGCTACCATGATGTTCGAACCCGATTGGTGGGGATTCGTCCCGACCACCCACCCGTGGGACACCATCTTTGCGAGCGCCACCATGCTGATGCTGGGCTACAGCGCATGGCGCTACCTCAGTGCCTGGCGGCTGACCCATCTTCCGGGCCAGTTCGCGATGGTTTGCGCCCTCGTCCTCCTGGCTGAGAGCCAGGTGTCGATGTACTACGGCGTCGTCTGGGCCGCGAGCTGGTGGCTGTACCACGTCCTCATGCTGGCGGCGTTCGTGACGCTCATCGTCGGCTGGGCCATCGAGGCTGCCAGGGCGAAGTCCCTCGTCGTCTTCTCTCGTGCGATCGAACTTCGCGACGAACTCAACCGGGCCACGGTCGCGGCGCCCGAAGCGCTTGCGAGCCTCGAAGCGGCCATCGCGAGCAAAGACGAATACACTCGCCACCATATGACGCGCGTCGCCGCCTACGCCGTTGCCATTGCCCGCGAAATGCGCCTGGACGATGCGACCACACGTATGACCG
>DATNET010000188.1:0-2942 GCA_035606745.1 Tepidiformaceae bacterium | reverse complement strand
TTGTCTACCTGCTCGGGTTGACGCGGACGCCGCGGCTCACGTGGTCGGGGAAGTGACACTGCTCAGTAGTCGGTGCGAAGCCCGGGCGGCAGGTGAGAGATGTCTCCAACCCGGTAGATGACGCTGTGCCGTGGAGCACCGCCAGTCTGCTTTCCGCGCGGCCAGTGCTCCATCTCCGTGATGCTCGCGTTCCAAACTTCAGCTTCCGTCATCCAGTCGCCGTCGACCGGTAGGCGATACGCCCACCGAAGCGCTGCGTCGATTACGCCGGCATGCGTGAACACCGCAATCATGTCGCCATGCTGTCCCGAGGCCAGTTCGTCCAACACCGCGTTCACACGAGCCTGGAACTCCTTGAGGCTCTCGCCGCCGGGGGGCCGGTCACCTGATCGCCACAGCGCAAGGTGTGCTTCCGTGGCTACCGCTTCTGCCATTGGGAGCCAGTCCGGCCCAAAGTCGAACTCTGCCAGCCGGGCGTCTATCCGCGGTTTGGCCGAGAAAGCACTCGCCGTCTCGAGTGCCCGTAGCGCTGGACTCGCAAACACCCCATCGACGCCGCGTGTCGCGAGGAGGCCACCAAGCACCCGCGCCTGCTCGGCGCCCTTGTTGGTGAGCCCGCCTTCGTCGGCGCCGTACTCGGCCTGGGCGTGCCGGATGAACAGGAAGCGGACCGACCCAACCCAGTCGTGCATGTTCGCCCCACGCGCCACCGCGTTGAACCGCAAAACAGGTGCTTCGTATGGAAGCACCTGCTCGATGTGAGTGTCCGCGGGAACTACGCCAGCGCGGCTTTTGCCTGACCAGCCAGCAGTTCGAACGCGTCGGGCCGGGTTACCGCCAGGTCCGCGAGCGACTTGCGGTCCAATTCGATGCCCGCGAGCTTGAGGCCGTGCACGAGGCGGCTATACGTCAGGCCATGCAGGCGCGACGCGGCGTTGATGCGCATGATCCACAGTTCGCGAAAATCGCTTTTACGGTCGCGGCGGTCAACGTAGTTGTACCGCAACGCGTGCATCATGCTCTCGTTTGCGCGCTTGATGAGGCGATGGCGTTGGCCGTGGTGACCCTTGGTCAGAGTCAGGATCTTCTTATGCCGGCGATGCGCCGTAAAGCCGCGCTTGACTCGGCTCATGGGTGGTCTCCTTCAACTCGGATTACTACTGGCCGGCCAGCATGCGCTTGACGCGCTGGGCATTTGCCGCCGAAACCTCAACCGTCCGGCCAAACTTGACCGTGACCGGCTTGCGCTTCTTGCGACGAAAGTTATTGCGACTGCCGTACATTCGCATAATCTTGCCACCGCCGGTTACGCGAAAGCGCGCGGCGGTGCCCTTGTGGGTCTTGAGCTTCGGCACGTTACTCTCCTTTGGCCGCTTCGGCGGCGGCCGCTTCGGCGACGTCTTCGTCGTGGGAATCGTCGTCAAGCTCATCATCGCCCGCGGCGGAAGCGAGATCGTCGTCTTCAGTGTCTTCGTCGTCGTCTTCGCCAACCACGGGGGCGGCGAGCGCGGCGGCGGTGACAGCTTCGTCCTCTTCCTCTTCGGCCGGGGCGTTGCCGGCGGCCGCGGCTGCGGCAACGGCGCGAGCCCTGGCCGCGATCTTCTTCTTGTCGGGCGCGAGGATGATCGTCATATGACGACCTTCCAACATCGCGTCTTTTTCGATGAGCGCGACATCTTCGAGGCTTGTGGTAATCCGCTCCAGCAGGTTCTTGCCGATCTGCGGGTGCGTGATCTCACGTCCGCGGAACATGACCGTGACTTTCACCTTGTCGCCCTGCTTGAGCAACTTGGCAGCGGTCCGAGTCTTGAAGTCGACATCGTGGTCGTCGATCTTCGGTTTCATGCGGACTTCACGAAGCTGGACGTTGACCTGGTGCTTTTTGGCCTCGCGCTCTTTTTTGGATTGTTCGTACTTGTAGCGACCGAAGTCCATGAGACGCGCGACGGGCGGCTGCGCACCGGGCGCAACTTCGACGAGGTCGACGTTGCCCTGGCGCGCCATGGCGATAGCTTCGACGGTGCGGATAACGCCCACCTGCCGGCCCTCTTCATCAATGAGGCGTACTTCGGGTACCCGAATGCGCTCATTGATACGGGGTTCCGGCGGTGCTGGCTTAGGTGGTGCCTTTGGTCTCTTCCTCAAACTGCTCCCCGAGAAAAGTCGAACGAAGTGAAATCATAGCAGGAGCGGCCGCGCCTGTATATCCAGTTACCGCCCACGCTCGTACGATGCACGCGATGACCACCGTTACTCGGGCCGTCATTCTTGCCGCAGGCCTGGGCACGCGCATGCTCCCGGCGACCAAAGCGGTGCCCAAGGAAATGCTGCCCATCGTCGACAAGCCACTGATCCAGTACGCCGTCGAAGAGGCGGTGGCCGGTGGCATCGCGGAGATCATCTTCGTCATCGCGGACGGCAAAGACGCGATCCGCGAGCATTTTAGTGCCGATGGCCGGGTCGAGCGCACCATCGGCGCGAACGGGAACAGTGCCCTTGCCGCAGCGGTGCGCCAGCCTTCGATGCTCGCATCGTTCCACTTCGTCAACCAGGACGAGCCGCGGGGTATCGCACATGCGGTCGCCTGTGCCCGGCAATTCGTCGAAGGCGCACCTTTCGTCCTGATGTTTCCAGATGATCTCATCCTCGGCCAGCAATCTCCCGTCGCGCAGCTGATCGCGGCACACGCTCAATGTGGCGGCAGCGTTATCGCAGTCGAAGAGGTCGCGCGCGCGGACGTGCCGCAATACGGGATCTGCGACCCCATTGGCGCCGGCAACCCGGCGCGGTTGCGGGGGATCGTGGAGAAGCCTTCCGTGGATGAAGCGCCGTCGAACCTCGGCGTGGTTGGCCGCTACATTTTGAGCGACACAATTTTTGGATACATCGACGAGTTGAAGCCAGGCAAGAACGGTGAACTGCAAATCACGGACGCATTCGCA
>DATNET010000179.1:0-5036 GCA_035606745.1 Tepidiformaceae bacterium | reverse complement strand
GCGGGTCCAGGCAGGTGGCACTTGACCAGATTACCCGCTGCTCGTCGGCGGCAAAGGAGACATTGAACGAGACGCGGGCCGTGCCGAGGAATGTCGCCTGTCCCGTCGCGATGCTGATGAGGAACACGTTGTTCGTCCCGCCGCTCGGAAGCGTCTCGATTGCGATGTGGCCGGCGCCAGCGGCTACCGCGAAGGACGCCTCGATGCCCTGCAGGACGACGGCGCCGCTCTTGAGGTTGACGACCTGCCACTTCGTGGGCGGTGCGGTCGCGCTCTCGTCCATGGGCTCCACGCGGTAGCCATCAGGCGTAGTCCGCGGCGCGGTCTGCCTCGCCGCCGAAAGATCCTGCATGAGCTTCGTGGACTCGGCTTCGGTGAGGCGCGTCTGTGCGAGGGTGTGGATGTTGACCTTCACAGCGATGGCCGACGAACCGAGAAACCACGCCACCGTATTGTTGTCGAGGAACTGCACGGGTCGGCCTGTGCCGATCGTTGTGATGGCGCCGGTAGTGAGGTCCAAGAGTCGGATGCTGCCATCGACTCCGCTCTGGCTGAAGTCGCCGGCCGCCCAGAAGGCATGCTTGCTATCGGGGCTGAACACGGCGAGCGAGCCGGGACCGAGGTCCATCTCCGTTTTCGCCTGTGTGTCGTAGATCACGGTCGAGTTGCCATCCCATGGCTTGAACGGAGATGGCCCGGGCGGTGGCGGCTGGATCGTGCGCGTGGGCGTCGTGACGCGCGGGTCGGTGAACACCCCGCTGACGGTGCGCGGCTGGTTCGCCGTCGCAGAGGTGGCGGCCGTCGGAGACGAAACTGGCGACGAGGCGCCCGGGTAACGGGCATTGGTGCCGCCGGAGTTGGTCACGACTACCGCCACGACGGCCACGCCTGTGACGACGACCGCCACGGCCGCCGCTGCACCGGCCTTCGCCCATGCCGAGGCCGGGAGCATAGCCCGGAACACACGGCCGAAGCGGCGTCGCAGGCCGTTGTGCACGCGCCAGTATTCGGCTGCCTCTTCGCGAGTATCGACGCCGAGCTTGGTGATGATTTCGCTGACGTGCCACTTCGCGCCGTCCATGGTGATGCCGAGCTGCTCGGCTATCTGCACGTTCGTGTGCCCATGCGCGAGCAGCGCAAGCACTTCACGCTGGCGCGGCGTCCATTCGGGCTCGCGGTCGAGGCTCTGTGGGCGAGTGCCCGTGGGTCGCGTCATGGCCCCAACATAGCGAACGCTCGGGCCGGTGACCCTACCCAATCGTAAAGATAACAAATCGAGATAGCAGCCGTAGCACTAGCTTCGCGACTGGTAGATGGGCAAGGGGAAGAGGGGCGCGAAGATCTCGATCTGGAGCTCATCGAGGTGCGGCGTCCATTGCTGCCACGTGCCACGTGCGTACGCGGCCTGGGGACTCGAGAGGGAAGCCTGGACGACGTCGCTACTTTCGAAAGCGTAGAAGCCGAGCTTTGTGCCGGCCGCGGTGGTGCCGGTCTCGACGGAGATGATGCCGGGGATGTTCTGGATGTCGCGGAGGTGGACTTCACGAAACCAGGCGGCAAAGCGCTCACGCGCCTCTGCTTTGGGCCTGGCACGGAGGAGCATCATTGGCGTCGTCTGGTTCATTCGCCATGATCGTGCACCAGCCGGAGCAGGAGGTCGATAGCGGGTCGAAGGGGAAAGCGCGTATCGACTACAAGCGCTGGGATGGGAAACGGCTGAGGGCGCGTGCGCATGCGTTCGTAAATCTCCAGGGTGGCCTGTGAAAAGCCTTCCCGGGGGTGCGAGAGGCGGGCGCGAATGATGTCGTCGGGCGCGGTGATGCGCACAGCGATGAGCCGCACTGCCGTTCGATGGGCGAGCTGCACGAAACGTTTGCGATCGCGGTTGGTCAGGGCGGTCGAATCGAGGAGGACGACGCGCTGTTGGCGGAGAGCGGCGATGGCGAGTGCTTCGGCACGGGCGAAGACGGCGGCGTTCTCGGCGTTGGTGTATAGTGGTTGTGCGGCCATGTTTCGCCGGATGGCGTCGCTCTCGATATGTTCGAAGGAGAGGACGCTGGCGAGGGTCCGTGCAAAGGTTGTTTTGCCTGTACCCGGGAGCCCGGAAAGCAGGATCAGCGCGTGGTTCGACGAAGGCAAATTGCCGTTAGACATCACGTGTGCTACTTTTGCGGATGTTCATACGATAGGCAAAGGAAGACGCAAGAAGAAGGTTGCTGACAAAAGAGCGCAAAGACGAACTGGTCAAAGATTACGCCGTCCACGCGACGGATACGGGTTCACCTGAAGTACAGGTTGCGGTCCTCACGGAGCGCATCAAGTACCTGACGACCCACCTGAAGGCAAACAAGCACGACTATCACACGCGACGTGGATTGTTGATGCTCGTTGGCCAGCGGCGCCGCCAGCTCCGCTACCTGAACAATCGCGACGTGAATCGCTATCGCGACCTGATCGCCCGGCTAGGCCTCCGCAAGTAAAACGCGGGGGCCTTTGTTCGTTTTTGTGCAGCCGTTAGAGCACACCACCGCACTCCTTGCCCCTTTGCCGCCGTCCCCCAGTCAGCGGGACGTCGAAACGCCACCGTCCGCATGGTGTGCTGAACCGCACACAGGACGCCCGGGCAAAGCAGGAAAAGACAGAAAAAGAAGAGTTTGAGTTTAATGAACGAACCGAAGACCTATGAATTGGAAATTGGTGGCAAGACGCTCACCATCCAGCACGGCATCCTCGCCCAGCAGGCGAACGGAGCGGTGACCGTGCGACAGGGCGACACCGTCGTCCTCGTGACGGTCTGCATGGCCGAAGCGCGCGAGGGGATCGATTTTTTCCCCCTGACGATTGACTACGAAGAACGGCTTTACGCCGTGGGCAAAATCCCCGGCGGCTTTCCGCGCCGCGAAGGCCGCGCAAGCACCGATGGGACGCTCGCGATGCGGTTGACAGACCGTCCACTGCGGCCGCTCTTCCCCAAGGATTTTCGGCAGGAAGTCCAGGTGGTTGCGACAACGCTTTCGGCGGACCGTGAAAACCAACCGGACACGCTTATCACGGTTGGCGCCAGTGCCGCGCTGATGATCAGCGACATCCCGTTCAACGGGCCGGTGAGTTCGGTGCGCGTGGCGCGTGTGGATGGCGAGTTCATCGTCAACCCGACGTTCCAGGAGAGCGAAGCGGGGGACCTGGACATTATCGTCGCTGGCACGAAGGACGCGGTCGTGATGATCGAGGCCGGTGCCAAGCAGGCGCCCGAAGATGTGATCATCGCAGCGGTTGAGTTCGCGCAGGCGGCGAACCGCCAGATCATCGCGCTCCAGGAGGAGATTGCGAACGAAGCGGCGCCGGTGAAGCGCGCCTACACACCCATCCCCGATAACTCGGGCGCCGTCGAGAAGGTCAGCGAATACCTGCACGACCGCGTAGCCGAACTGGTCGCTACTGCCGCCAGTGAACGCAGCGATGCCAACAAGGCGATTCGACAGGAGCTCAACGAGAAGTTCGGCGAAGAATTCAAGCCCGCTCAGCTTGGCGAGGCGCTGAACTACGTCATCAAAAAGGCGATGCGCAAGCAGATCCTTGAACAGGGCATCCGTGCAGATGGCCGCGAAGTGACGCAGATCCGCGACCTCGACATTCACGTTGGGGTGCTCCCTAGAACGCACGGCACGGGCCTCTTCCAACGCGGCCAGACCCAGGTGCTGACTGTCGCGACGCTCGGCGGATTGAGCATGGCGCAGAAGCTCGACACGCTTTCGCCCCACGAATCGAAGCGCTACATGCACCACTACAACTTCCCGCCGTATTCGGTGGGTGAAGTGCGACCGATGCGCGGGCCCGGGCGGCGGGAGATCGGTCACGGCGCGCTTGCAGAACGGGCACTCGAACCTGTCCTGCCTTCGACCGATGAGTTTCCCTACGCGATGCGTCTCGTTAGCGAGACCATGTCCTCCAACGGTTCAAGCTCGATGGCGAGCGTCTGCGGCAGCACGCTGGCGCTGATGGACGCTGGCGTACCGATCGCTTCGCCCGTTGCGGGCATCGCGATGGGCCTCATCAGCGGCGAAGACGGCCAATACAAGGTCCTGACGGACATCGCCGGCCAGGAAGACTTCATGGGCGACATGGACTTCAAGGTCGCCGGGACGCGGGATGGCATCACTGCCCTGCAGCTCGACAACAAGAGCGGCGGGCTTTCGCCGGAGCTTTTGAAGAGCGCGCTGGAACAGGCCAAAGTGGCCCGCGATTTCATCCTCGACCGGATGCTTGAAGTGATCTCGACACCTCGTGAAGAGGTTTCCGAGTTCGCACCGAAGATGTACCGCATCCACATCAATCCGGAGCTCATCGGAACGGTCATCGGCCCAGGCGGGAAGATGATCCGCAAGATCCAGGAAGAGGCCGGTGGCGCCACGATCGACATCGAGGAAGATGGCACCGTCTTCGTCGGTGGCATCAATGAAGTGGTCGCACGCAAGGCTATCGGGATGATCGAGGGCCTGACGAAGGAAGTGCGAGTCGGCGAGGTGTACACCGGCAAGGTGACGCGCCTGCTGAACTTCGGCGCCTTCGTCGAAATTCTTCCCGGCAAGGAAGGGTTGGTCCACATTTCGCAGCTTGGCGAGGACCACATCGATAGCGTTGAAGACGAGGTCGCGGTTGGCGATGAAGTGACCGTGATGGTGACGGAGATCGACAACCTTGGGCGCATTAACCTGTCGCGGCGCGCAGTATTGCTCGGCGAAGAGCCGCCGGCCGTGCCTTCGGGCGGCGGCGATAACGGCGGCTCGCGCAACGGACCGCCTCGCGGCCGCAGCGGTGGGGGCCCTCGGGGCGGCGGTGGCGGACGCCCCGGCGGCGGCCAGCGCGAAGGTGGATTCGGCAACCGCGGCGGCGGCGGTGGTGGTCAGCGTGAAGGTGGCAGCTTCGGCGGCCAGCGGCGCGGCGGCGGTGGCGGCGGCTTTGGCGGCGGCGGCCGCAGCCATTTCCGCGATAACGGTCCCTCGGGCCCCATGGTCGAAGGCAAGATCAAGTTCTTC
>DATNET010000176.1:0-2328 GCA_035606745.1 Tepidiformaceae bacterium | reverse complement strand
CTCGCGGATGCGCGCCATCGATGGTTGAAATGGCACGCCGTGGAACTGCTCGACGACGTTCGCACTCGATGCACCCAGCCCGATGATCGCGCGGCCATCGCTCCAATCGTCGAGCGTGGCGAAATGCTGCGCGAGTGCACCGGGCGTGCGCGAATACACGTTGACGATGCCCGTCGCGAGCTTGATCCGGTTCGTCTTCTCGGCAATCGAAATCAACAGCGAAAACGCATCGCGCGCCCAGCCTTCTGGCACCCAGAATGAATCGACGCCCGATTCGTCGGCGATCCTGGCGAGCGCGATGGCATCCTCTTTCTTCATATCGAACTGCCAGGAGATGGAGACACCGAGGCGTCGGGTCATGGGGAGCACTCCATGGGTAAGGGTTGGCATAGGTTAGCCGGAGGCGGGGCTTCGGTCTCGGGACACCGAACACCACCGGGAACGTCGACAACCCCTTCCTCACGCCCGACAATCGGGCCATGAGGATCCTCGCCATCGACATGGGCACAGGCACGCAGGACATCTTGCTGTTCGATTCCGAACGGGCCATCGAGAACAGCGTGAAGATGGTGCTGCCTTCTGCAACGGAGATCGCGGCACGCCGCATCCGCCGCGCGACGCGGGAAGCCCGGCCCCTCGTGTTGACGGGCGTGGTGTCTGGCGGCGGGCCGTGCGGTTGGGCGTTGGAGGAATACCTCAAGTCGGTCGGGCCCGCCTACGCGACTCCCGAGGCGGCGCAAACGTTCGATGACGACCCTGAGCGCGTCCGCGAAATGGGCGTGCGCATCGTTTCTGAAGACGAAGCGCTGCGGATGGACGGCGAACACGTAGAACTGCGCGACCTCGATCTCGACGCCATCCGTACGGTGCTTCGCGAGTTCGAAGTCGATACCGAGTTTGATGGCCTCGCGCTAGGGTGCCTCGACCACGGCGCGGCGCCGCCCGGCGTTTCCGACCGCAAGTTCCGCTTCGAGCATCTGCGCCGAATCGTGGAAACGCGCAACGACCTCTTGGCTTTTGCTTCGAAGCCAGAGGAGCTGCCCGACTACCTCACGCGGGCACGCGCGATGGTCGCATCCGCCGGTGCAGTTGGGCCGCCAATCGCGTTCATGGATACCGGCCCGGCCGCGGCGCTCGGCGCCCTGCAGGACGAAGCCGTGAGCTTCGAGACCGAACGCGTCGTCCTGAACCTCGGCAACATGCACCTGCTCGGCTTCCACCTTTGGGGACGCCAGATCGCCAGCCTGTTCGAGCACCACACCGGCGAAGTGACCGCGCAACAAATCGTGACCTTCACCGAACGAATGGCCACGGGCACGCTGACAAATGACGAGGTATTCACTTCAAAGGGCCACGGCGCCTACCACGCCGACCGGTCGCTCGTCTCCGGCCAGTTACCGCGCATGGTGGCTGTGACCGGGCCGCAGCGTGCAAAGATTCGGCCGTCACCGCTCCACCCCTACTTCGCCGCGCCGTTTGGCGACATGATGATCAGCGGCTGCTTCGGCCTGCTCCGAGGCTTTGGCGAGCTGTACCCCTCGGCGCGGGAGGCGCTTGACTCACGCCTCGGCCCGCTGGATGACGAGGCCTGATGCTGCTGGAGGTGCGCGTCATCGTCGAACGCGCCGAGACGCACCGGCAGTCGCTCGAAGGGCTGATCGATGCCGTTCCCGACGATCACTGGGCGCGACGTGCCCCTGGTGAGTCGTGGTCCGCTCATGACCACCTGGCGCACGTGGCGACGATCGACGCCCTCACATGCGAAACGCTCTCGGACATCCTGACCGGCGCTGCGGTGGCGTGGCTCGCCGGCACCACCGTCCCGGCAGAACTCTCTGCCCGCCGCGCAGCAGCGTTACAAGAAGCGCACGACGCGACACCGCAGACCTTTCGTGACCGAATGCGACAGAACCGCGCTGAGCTGGTCCGGTTGCTCAGCCGCCTGGATGTTGCATCGCTGGAGTCCAGTATTTGCGTGGCCGGGGTGCTGGATGCGTGGGGCGAGCCCGTTCGCTTCGGGCTACGGCGCTATCTTGCCGGTTTGCCGGACCATGACACAGAGCACGAATTCGCCATCCGCCGGGCAATTACCGCCGCGCCCGACCTCTCTACGGTCGCTCTGACGCGCCGGCGCCTCGGCGAGCGTAATTAGATACGCCCACCGCCCTAAACCCACAGCCCCCGCGATGTTGCTTTAGACTCCCAGCCCGGCGGCGTCGATGGTTCTGTCTCGTCCACGTATTCGCAGACGATCGCCTTCCACGGCCCGCAAGCCTTCAGCCCCGCCATCAGGCCGGCCAGGCCGAAGTTGATGCGCGTGAGGAACAC
>DATNET010000125.1:0-3422 GCA_035606745.1 Tepidiformaceae bacterium | reverse complement strand
CAGCCCATCATCAGGATAGGTGCGAGCGTGCCGCCCGATGTCTCGGCGCCATTCAAGACAATCCAGACAAGCGACTTCAGCAGCAAGACACCGATGATCAGGCTTACCGAGTTGTCGCCGTTGAGGAGTTGGCCGATCAGGTCGTAGCCAGGGCCAAGTGCTCTCGGGTACCAGAAGCCGACGACGCCCGCTAACAGGCCGCCGATTGCGGGCCACCACATCCAGTGGATAGGGAGGCGGTGAAACATTCGTTCACACTGGTAGATGCCGACGTTGAGAAAGAGCGAGCCGGCGCCGGCCGTGAGGCCGAGGAGTACGCACCCGGCGAGGCCGGCGTAGCCGATGTAGCCAGGGTGTGGCGGGGCGGAGAAGAGCGGGCCTGGCCCGATCAGGTCGTGCCGCACGAGGCCCGCGACGGCGCAGGCCAGGGCAACCGGGATGAGACTGCGCGGCTTGAATTCGAAGAGCAGGATTTCGATGGCGAGAAAGAGCGCCGTGACGGGCGTCGCAAATACGGCGGCGAGGCCGGCTGCGGAGCCGGCCACAAGGAGCGTCTTGCGTTCGGCGGCGGTGAGATGAAACCACTGGGCGATGAGGGAGGCCGCTGCGCCGCCCGTCATAATGATGACGCCTTCGGCGCCGAACGGACCGCCGGTACCGATCGAGATAGCGGTCGAAGCGGGCTTCAGGATTGCAACCTTGGGTGAGATCGCGCTATCACCCTCCTGGATGACCTCGATCGCTTCTGGAATGCCGTGGCCGCGGATTTTGTCGGAGCCGTAGCGGGCCATGAGGCCGATGATCAGCCCGCCGATAGCCGGTACGAAGAGCACGCCCCAGCCGATCGTGTTGTCCTGGATGGGCGTAACGGAGGTATTGAAGCGAAGCAGGAAAGCGAAGTTCGTGATGAGGCCGATGAGGCGCAGCAGGGCGAGCGCGATGAAGGCACTGATCACGCCGATGACGATTGCCATCAGGGAAATGAGGATCACACGGGGCGTCGTCGTGAAGTCGCCGGGGCGTCCCTCACTTTCGTTGGCGCCGATGCGGCTGGCGGCGCGGCGCAGAGCGTCCACCAGCGCCCCATACTGTGAAGCGTTAGAGTCTCGGGCTAAACTCGTCATCGGCTGCTAGATACCGGGAGCGATTCGCTGTCGGAGGTGGATGGCGCTGCGCCGCCCGATTCAGCCGAGCGTCCTTCGCTCTCGCGCTGGGCTTTGACGCGAGCGGCGTTTTCGGGCCGCTCATCGATGATCGCCTGAAGCGCGACAACGAGGGCCGGCCCACCGGTGCGCAAGACCGTGCGATGCGTTATCGAGAGCTGGCGAAGGAGTGCCTCACCCTGGTCGGTGAGACGAACGAAGACCTGGCGGCGATCGGTCGTGCCGCGGTGGCGTTCCGCATAGCCACCTGCGACGAGCCGGTCGATGAGTTCCACGGTGCTGTGATGGCGCACCTGCAGGCGCTCGGCGAGGTCGGTGACGCGGGCCTCGCCCGTGTTCGCGGTCCCCTTGATAGCGAGCATCAGTTGATGTTGCTGGGGTTCGATGCCGGCCGCACGGGCGGCGTCGTCGCTGAAACGCAGAAACCTGCGGATCGCGTAGCGGAATTCATGAAGCGCCTTGTAGTCCTCAGCCGAAAGCTCTTCGTTCATGGCTAAAGAGTATCGCCGGGCGATATTTACACACAAGAGGTAGATGCGATTCTTTTCCCGGATGTATTCTGCACCACCCGATCGAGATTCCGCTAGGATACGGACGCCCGATGAAAGGCGCGGCGAAGCGCCCGCGGGATGGAGATTGACCATGCCACGACGAAGCTTTTGGGCCTGGGGAAACGAATCCGACGTCCCTTCCCAGGCGGAACGTGATGAGACGGCGGTTCGCCTGTCGCGGCGTTACGGGGTCGAACTTGAATCGCCGCGCGTACCAACCGACGCTGACCTGGAGCTCCGGCCGCCGCGCATCCAGCCTCCGGGCGCGCTCAGCGCCTTTTCTGCCGTGGACACGCACGAACGTGCCGCGCACACGTATGGCAAGAGCTTCATCGACACGGTCCGAGCTTTCAATCGAGACTTTGCCAACCCGCCCGACTTTGTCGCTTTCCCGCGTACCGAGGCGGAAGTGTCCGCCACACTCGAATGGTGCTCCGACAACAATGTCGTGGCCGTGCCATATGGCGGCGGCTCATCCGTCGTGGGTGGTGTCGAGGTCCCGGACGGTGACCGGTGCGCCGTGACAATCGACCTGGCCCGGCTCGACAAGGTGCTCGAAGTCGACTCCACCTCACGGGCCGCCCGCATTCAGGCAGGCGTTTATGGCCCGGCGCTGGAAGACCAACTTCGGCCGCACGGCTTCACGCTGCGCCACTTTCCCCAGAGCTTCGAGTTCTCAACGCTTGGCGGTTGGTTGGCGACCCGTTCCGGTGGGCACTACGCCACCAACCACACCCACATTGATGATTTTGCGGAGTCCATACGGATGGTGACGCCGAAGGGCGCCTGGGAATCCCGCCGGCTGCCTGGAAGTGGCGCGGGCCCGAGCCCGGACCGCATGCTGCTCGGCAGCGAGGGCATTTTGGGCATCATCACCGAAGCCTGGATGCGGATCCAGGCGCGCCCGCGGTTTCGCGCCTCGGCGGGCATCACTTTCGATTCGTTCGCCGCGGGATACGAGGCGGCGCGGCGCGTGGTGCAGGCGAAGCTCTGGCCAGCCAACTGCCGCCTGCTGGACCCTGTGGAAGCAGGCTCTGCCGCGGGGCTGCAGGGTGATGAGGCGCTCCTCATCGTGGCGTTCGAATCATCGGAGCTTCCGCAGGACGGTATGATCCGCCAGGCGGTCGCGATCGCTCGCGAAGCCGGAGGGAAGATTGCCCAGGACGCCATCAAGGTTTCCGATGGCGCGGACGAAGGGGTTGGCCGCGAAGGGGCCGTAGGCGCGTGGCGCAATTCGTTCGTCCGTGCGCCCTACCAGCGCAACCTCACGGCCGGGCTAGGAGTGATCGGAGATACGTTCGAAACGGCGATTACCTGGGACCGGTGGCCAGAATTCGATGCTAACGTCCGGGCTGCGGTGAGCGATGCCCTCCAACGCGTCTGTGGTGGTGGTTCGTTGAGTTGCCGCTTCACGCACGTCTACACCGATGGCCCGGCGCCGTATTACACCTTTTCCGGGCTCGGCCGCCGGGGCGCGGAGCGGGAGATGTGGGGCGAGATCAAGAAGGCAGCGGGCGACGCAGTCATCGCCAACGGAGGGACGATCACCCACCACCACGCTGTCGGACGAGACCATCGTCCCTGGTACGACCAGCAGCGGCCACCGCTCTTCGCGGACTCCTTGCGTGCGATCAAGAAGACGGTCGACCCAAACGGCGTGTTGAACCCCGGGGTGCTGATCGACCCCTAACGCCAGACTGCGCGCTAG
>DATNET010000107.1:0-5140 GCA_035606745.1 Tepidiformaceae bacterium | reverse complement strand
CGTTGCGAGGACGGAGGGGGCAAGCGGCGACTCGATCGGCTTTCCGCGGCTCTGGGTGACTTTGAAGTCTGAGCCAAGCAGAGCCTGCGCTGCGACGGCCCCCATGCATACGAGCACGTCGGGTTCGATGGCGTCCAGTTCCCCATGCAGCCACGCCGAGCATGCCCGGATTTCGCGGCCATTCGGGCGTTGGTGGATGCGCTTCTTCCCGCGGGGAATCCACTTGAAGTGCTTCACCGCATTGGTCACGTAAACCTCGTCACGGTTGATTCCCGCCGCTTCGAGGGCCTCGTTGAGGAGGCGGCCGGCGGGCCCGACGAATGGGCGGCCATCCTGGTCTTCGTGGTCACCGGGCTGTTCGCCAACCAACACCATTCGCGCTTCTGGCGAGCCTTCGCCGAAGACGAGATGTTCGGCACGCGCGTAGAGATCGCAGCGGGTACACGATTCGGCTTCGTCCTTCAGGGAGCGAAGGTATTGGGCGGCGTCGACTCCGACCGTCCGCGGACGAGGCTCCGTTGCCGGCGGGCCCCCGGCCGAATCACGCCGCGTCGCTGGCGACTTCACCGCGACGCCCGTTCGGCCTGCGGGACGCCATCCGGGATGGCCGAGGCCCGCGGGGCGACGTTGCGGAAGGCTGGTGCCAACTCCGTCTCGAAGAACCGGAGGAAGCCCTCCTGGTCTGGGCCAACCTGGTGAAAGCAGAGATGGTCGAAGCCGGCTCCTGTGTACTTGTGCATCATGTCTAAGAACGGGCGAGGGTCGGGCCCGCACGCGACCAATTTGGCGAGTTTGTCGAGGTCCGGCTCTTTGGTGAGCATCTCGAAGTATGCGGGCCGCGCGATTTCCGCGTTCAGCTGTCCGGGGATGAGCACGTTCGGCCATTGCTTCGCGGCGGTGCGAATGGCCTGAGAGCGATCCCGTCCCCAACAAACGGTGAGTTGCCCGTATTTCGGTTTCGAACGGCCACCCGCCGCGTCGAAAGAAGCGACGAGGTCGCGTGAGGGGCTTGTGGCAACGAGCCCGTCGTTGGCGCCGGCCAGCGTCGCAGACAGGCTGCCGGAGGCGGCTACGTTGAGCGGTGGCGGCTGATCAGGCAGCGTGTAAAGCTGCGCGTCTTCGACGGTGAAATGTTCGCCGCGATGAGTCACTTCTTCGCCGGACCAGAGCCGGCGGATAATGCTAATTGCTTCGGCAAGCATCTCTAGCCGTTGTGGCGGAGGTGGCCAGTGGCGCCCGAGGATGTGTTCATTGAGCGCTTCGCCGGAGCCAACGCTGAGGAAGAATCGGCCGGGCATCATGCTTGCTACTGTCGCTGAAGCCTGCGCCACGATGGCCGGGTGATAGCGCACGGTGGGGCAGGTCACACCCGTGCCCACCTTCATCGTGGAGGTGGCGTGCGCGATCGCCCCGAGCACGCTCCATGTGAAGGGGCTCTGGCCCTGGGCGCCAATCCACGGGTGAAAATGGTCCGAAATCATCGCGAACGACATGCCGTGCTGCTCGGCCATGGATGCGTTGCGCACGAGTTCGTTCGGGCGGCATTCTTCGCTTGAGAGCGCATATCCGAATTCAACGTTCATAGCCCCTCCGGCCCCGTGTCCGGCGTTCGCACGCCGGGCGTTAACGTACCGGTCGAATGTCGCGAGGGCCGTGGCAGATGGCGCCGCCCCGCAAGTCGGTGGCTTGCCGCCGGGTGCAATCGTCGCGCGCCGGAGGCAGATCAGAAGAAGCCCGGCCATGGCCGAGCTTCTTCGCGAGTCTTATGACTCCAGGGCGGGCACTCAGTCATCCTTCATTTCTTGCTTGTTGTCATCAAGCCGGTCTTCGGCGAATGCCATCGTGACTCGTTCCATGGTTGGAAGGCCAAGGATAGAGTTGCTGGAGAGCCAGTAGTCGGGGTGCATCGAGGCATCGATTTTGAAGTAGGACCCGCGAAGGGCTTTTACGGTGCCCAGCTTGTGACCGTCCGCCGTGTAGACTTCAGCGCCGACGACGGGGGCTGTAGATGGCATGGTCATGGCTAAAACTCCTTGATCGGTGAGCGGTAGAGGTACCGCAATCTGCGTTCACGCTCGTTCGGTGTGAGCATCGTTCTCCTACATTCTTTCTCCTCTTCGGTGGTCGACAACCTCGTCCACAAAGGCGAGCCAACGGGGCTATTGTTTCAATGTGCGGTCCCGCGACTGGCAACACGCGAGAGCGCGGGCGCTACAACTGCCTAACACGTCCGTCGCCCGCCATTAGTCCGGCACGAATGCCTTTCATCGCCCGTCCAACCCCTGGCAGTCGCTCCGCATCGGTGGCTGGCAAAGCGGGGGAAGCGACAGAAACCCCGCGACCGGGCATCGGCTTCGAACGTAGGGCGAGGCGAGTTTCATCCGCATAGGCGAGCGCGAAGCAGACGCGTCAATTGGGTGGAGAGGGCACCAACGCGGGTGTGACCCGCGGCATCAGGCTGACGTGCTAACGGGGGCCCGGCCGATTGCGACGGTGACGACGCATGGCACAGTGCGGATCTGCACAACTGAAATTGCGAGGAGAGCCTGGAGCACCGCTCCACTCTTTGTCCGGACAGCCATCTCGAAGCTGGGCACGATGCCATTCCCGCTGGCCAGTGCGGCTTCGGCTCGCGAGCGCTCTTCGGACGAGGCCCACAGGCCCAGGCTGATGGCCGAATGACCCAACACCTCTGCCCGCCAGTAGCCCGTGAAGCGCAAGAACGCGTCGTTGACGTAGACAAACGCGCCGGTCGCGACGGAGCTCACCGTGATTCCCGCCGCGGAGCCGAGCACGAGGCGGCTCAGGAACTCTTCCGATTCCTGCAGGCGGGCGATAAGACTGGCCTGGTCGTTTAGGGCGTCTTCCTCGGACATCCGCACACTCCGAACGGGCTGCCGCTAAGCCGGCGCACTGAAGAGCCGTAGGATACAGGGGAATGACGATTCCGCAAAACACGCCGAAAGTGAGCAATGACCGGCTGCTATAGTTGACGGCTATGGCGGCGGAGGCTCACGAGGCCATGCGCCGCAGTAGCGTGAGGACTGCCATCTCGTCGGAAAGCAAGCGTCCGTCGGCGCTGTCTTTTTCCGCACTGGCGCCGTCGGTCTCCCGTTCTCCTAGTGAGCCTTCAAGGTAGGCGTCCAGCACGGCGGGGTGGACGTAGCAATTGCGGCAGACGGCGGGAGTGTTTCCAAGTCGCTCTGCGACGCGTTCGATGGCCCGCGTTATGTTGTGCTTGGCGGTACCCGGCTCATCTGCCGGGCCGAAGTCGCGAAGTGTGGCAAAGGTCAGCACCGTGCCGGCCCAGGTGCGAAAGTCCTTGGCGGTGAACGACTCGCCAGAAAGCTCGCGCAGGTAGTCATTCACATCGGCTGAGTCGATCGATTGGCGGCTGCCGGATTCGTCGATGTACTGGAAGAGCTCGTGGCCGGGAAGATCCCGGCAGCGCTTCACGACGCTGGCCAGCCGGCGATCGCGGAGGGCCACAGAATGGCGTTTGCCGCTCTTGCCGCGGAACTTGAATTCGATGTTCGCCCCGTCGAGTTCAACGTGGCGGTTGCGCATGGTGGTGAGACCGAAGGAGCCGTTCTCGCGGGCGTACTCCTCGTTGCCCACGCGAATCAGGGTCGTCTGGAGCAACTCCACCACGGTCGCCAGGACCTTGTTCCGAGGCAGCCCGGGCAGCGCGAGGTCCCGGGCACAACGTTGCCGGATTCGGCAGAGTGATTCACCGAACGCGACCATTCGTCCGTATTTCGTGGCGTCGCGCACCGACCGCCAGGAAGGATGATAGCGGTACTGCTTTCGACCCTTAGCGTCGCGGCCAGTCGCCTGGATGTGACCGGCTGGGTCGGCACAGATCCATACGTCGGCCCATGCCGGCGGAATGGCGAGCGCACGAAAGCGGCGGAGTTCAACTGGATCACGAACGAGCCGGCCAGCGGCGTCGAAGTAGCAGAACGACTTACCGCGGCGCGCGCGGCGAATGCCGGGGGCAGCGTCGGATACGTAGCGCAGATTCGCCACAGCAGCGCACGTTTCGGCTTCGCACTCCGAGGATGGAGTCGAACTCCCCACGCCCACACGCGAGGGGACGCTGCCCGTTATGGCTGTTGCAGGGGCGGAGCCGGCGAGCTTCATCGGAGGTCGATGCCCGTGCGTTTCGCGCGCGGCGTGCCCGGCGTCCCGGCCTCTTCAAATGGCGGCGGCCTGAGCTGACTGGCGTGGACGCATTCGAGGATCGGCAGGCCGTACCACAACCAGCTGATACTGCCGATGAACAACGCACACACGATGGCGGCGAGCGCATTGCCGAACACGAATTCGCCGAGCAGGTAGAGCGTGGCGATAAGTGCCACACCGAGGGCCGCAGTGCCCGCGAGCGCAAACCGGCTTGAGTTGATGAGGAACCGGTCTTTGATGGGGCGACGCCAGAGGATGCGGTGTTGGGCGCTGGGAGCGACGAGCAATACCGTCGCCACGGCAGTTGCAAGGAAACCGACGAAGTAGACCACTCGCTCCGAGGAATCGAATGAGCTGAAACGGTTGGTGAACGGCACCGTCAGGAGCAAGGCGCCAAGGATCTGGACGCCCGGCAAGATGATGCGGATCTCTTCCAAGAGTTCGCGCATCTCTCGGTTCAGCTGCTCGTCATGGTTTTCCATTGCTGCCTTCGCGACGCTCTTCGACGGGATCGAGCAACCCCCATCGCGGGCTGAAGCGAGGGGAGTTCAGCCCTGAGCGATGAGGATTACAGCAAAAAGTATCTTTCGGCGGCTGATCGCCCGGCATTTCCCTTGCGGGACAGGGACTCGCAAAGCACTTGCAATTCGATCATCGCCGGAGAGCGGATTTGCCGGCTCCGGGCTCGCCAGGATCGCGACTGTGCAAGACCGCCGACTCGTCAGGCGACGGTGCCCTCTTCGCGGAGAGCGTCCACTTCAGCAGCGGTGAGGCCGAGGTCGGCAGCCAGGACCTCGGCTGTGTGCTGCCCCAAGAGAGGGGCGGCGCGCAGGCTGGTAGGCGATGCGGACATGCGAAGCGGGTTGGACATCAGCGTGATATCCCCAGCAGTCGGGTGCTGCACGGTCTGAATGAAGCCGCGGGACGCGAGGTGGGGGTCGGTGAACAGTTCTGT
>DATNET010000098.1:0-4201 GCA_035606745.1 Tepidiformaceae bacterium | reverse complement strand
CCACTCCAGCGGAGCCGCAGACGCCTCCCCCGGAAGCTATTCCGCTGCCCCGCCCGGAGCCCGTGCCTGCGCCTGCGAATGAACAGGCGCCAGTGGATGCCAGCCCGCCTCACGCTCCAGAGCCGGCCTCGACACCCGGCGAAGTCGTCCGCGAAGAGCCTCTTGAGGAGCCCCGCGCGCCGGTCTGGCGGCCTGTAGCCACAATGCAGCCACACAACAATTCCGAGCCTCATTCGCCAGCATCGGAAGCTGCGGATGCCCCGGAGACGCAGGCGCCGACGCACCAGCCAGGACAAACCGGCGCCGAGCCCGTGATGAACGAGCCCCTCCCACCGCTTGAATTGCACGCGCCGGGCACCGGCACCGTCGCCGCACGTCGTGGCAGCCCCGACCAGCTCGACATCGACCTCATTGCGCCGAATCCCGAACAGCCACGCACGCACTTCGAACCGGAGAAGCTGCGCGAGCTTTCCGATTCCATCCGCGAACACGGCATCATCCAGCCGCTCGTGGTCAGCATCGATGAAGACGGCGGCTACCGCCTCATCGCGGGCGAGCGCCGGCTCCAGGCCGCCCGGCTTGCTGGGCTCGAAACGGTCCCCGTCGTCATCCGCGAGGCCGCGGATTCGGAGCTGCTCGAACTGGCGCTCATCGAAAACATCCAGCGCGCCGACCTCAACGCGATCGAGGAGGCGATGGCCTACCGTCGCCTCATTGAGGAGTACGGCCTCACCCAGGAAGAGGCTGCGCGCCGCGTTGGCAAGAGCCGTGTCACCGTTTCGAATGCGCTGCGGCTGCTTCAGCTGGAATCTGAAATTCGGCGAAGCCTCGTCGGCGGCGAGATCACGGAGGGACACGCGCGTGCGCTGCTGGGCCTGCCCGAGGGCCGCGGCCGTGTGAACGCCTGGCGCGAAGTGCTCAAACGAAAGCTCAGCGTGCGCGATACCGAGAGCTTCGTCCGCCGCAGCCTGGCCGATGTCCCGGCCACAGCTTCCGCGCCGGGGGCAGTAACCGCCCGCCGCGACGCCGCCATCTCCGACATCGAATCGCGGCTCCGCCGGGCGCTCAGCACGCGAGTCAGCGTTCAGCCGCAGAAGCACGGCGCCAGGATCATGATCGAGTGCTACAGCAACGAGGAGTTCGATAATGTCGTTGCGACGCTGCTGGGCGACGACGCATGAGTGCCGAGGAACGGCTGCGCGAACTCGACATAACTCTTCCTCCACTACCCGCACCGGCCGGACTGTACGCTCCTGCCGTGCGGTCTGGCATGCTGCTCGTCGTTTCGGGCCAGGTGCCACTGCACGAAGGCAAGCCTATGGCCACGGGTAAGCTCGGTGCTGGCGTCTCGCTCGAGGAGGGCGCCAGCCTCGCGCGCCAGTGTGCGCTCCAGGCGCTCGCCATAGTGCGCGCCGACGCCCAATCGCTGGACCGCGTTGCCCGCGTGGTGCGTACAGCCGGCTACGTCGCCAGCGCGAACGGGTTCACCGACCAGTCGCGCGTCATCAATGGCGCCTCGCAGCTGCTGCTCGACATCTTCGGCGAAGCCGGACGCGGTGCGCGCATCGCCATCGGAGTCGCGGAACTGCCCCTCGGAGTACCGGTGGAAGTGGAATTCGTGTTCGAACTCTGGCCCTAAACCTGGGCGCCGATTCCGGTCGAACCTTATAAGACCGCATGCTACATTGCGCCCGTGTACAGCGACCTCGCGATCTTCTCCGGACGGGCGCACCCGGAACTCGCCCAGGCGATCTGCGCGCGGCTAGGCCGCCAGCTTGGACGGATCGACGTTTTCGAGTTCACCAACGAAAACATCTTCGTGCAGTACCAGGAAAACATCCGCCAGAAGGATGTCTACCTCGTCCAATCGTTTTGCAGCCCCGTGAACACCTCGATCATGGAGCTCCTCATCATGATCGACGCTGCCAAGCGCGCCTCCGCGGGCCGCATTACGGCCGTCATTCCCTACTTTGCCTACGGCCGCAGCGACAAAAAAGACCAGCCCCGTGTGCCCATCAGCGCGCGCCTGCTCGCGAACCTCATTGAGACGGCCGGAGCCGACCGCATCCTCACGCAGAACCTCCACGCCGGACAGATCCAGGGCTTCTTCAACGTCCCCGTCGATGAGCTCAACGCGCTTTATCCGGTGAGCATCCACTTCCGAAACCAGCGGCTCGAAAACTACACCGTCGTTGCCACCGATGTGGGCGACGAAAAGCGCGCGCGCGACATGGCCGTACGGCTCGCGATGCCCCTCGCCATCATCGATAAGCGCCGCCACGGCAATTCTGGCGTAACCGAAGCGATGCACGTGATTGGCGAGGTCGAAGGCCGCAACGTGCTTATCCTCGATGACGAAATCGACTCTGCGGGCACCATCGTTGCTGCCGTCAACGCAGTGCGCGCGAACGGCTGCAAGGAAGTCATCGTCAGTGGCTACCACCCGATCCTCAGCGGCCCCGCGATCGCACGCTTGCGCGCCACGGATGCCCGCGAAATCGTCGTGACCGATTCGCTGCCCGTGCCACCGGAAAAGCAGCTCCCAAACATGACCGTCATCCCCGTCGCACCGCAGTTCGGCGACGCCATTGGTCGGATTCACTCGGGCCAGAGCGTGGGCGCGCTCTTCCAGTAGCCCACGGCGAGCGACTTCGATGTGCGCCGCCAATCGCATCCGTCGCTCTTCGCCCAGCGGAGCGGTACATTGTCCCCGTGGACATGCAGCTTCCCAGCCATGTGGTCATCGAGCGGCGCGATGGGCGCCGCGAGATTCTGCTGCACCGCTCGATGGCGCTCATCTCCGACGACAAGGTGGAGATCAAGAGCGCCCGCAGCATGGTGATCATCCCCGCGCTCGGGCTGCTCATTGCCGGCGTGGCCGTCGCATACCTGGCAATCCGAGGCTTCGACCTCCCGTTCTGGGCGCTAATCGTCATCCTCCTCACCTGCCTCGTGCTCGTGCCGTTCTCGGTCATGGGGCTCATCAGCGCGATCGTCGGCGCGGATGTCATCGTCGATAAGGACAAGAATTCCGCGACGTGGCAGCAGGGCTACCTCGGCATGGGCATTGGGACGAAGGAACTCGTGCCGTTCGAAAAAATCGCCTACCTCGAAGTGACGATTGAGGGCGATCAGCCCGACCGCTGGCGCGACCAGACCGACGCGCTCCGCCAGTTCGCGCTGACGCTCGTCAAGAAAAGTGGCAAGCGCCTCACGCTCGCCCAGGTGCCGGTGCCCGCCTACGGCCAGGCCGATGGCATGGACCGCACGCTCGCTGTTGGGAACGCGATTGCCGCGCTCACCGGTACGACGGTGCGCCTGCCCGAGGGCTGGGAACTCGTAGAGATAGACACCTCCACGGGCGACATCATCCCGGAACCGAAGCCGGCCGCCGCGTCCAAACAATCCGCACACACGCCTCGCCGCCAGAAGAGCCGTCTTCGCCGCTAGCGCGACGCCGCGCCCACCCGAGGGCAATCAGCCGAGGTTGCGGCGCTCGACCATCGTGCAACGGTCCTGCATCGTGACGAGCCCTTCCTCGCGTGCGTGCGCGAGGCCGTCGTCGTTGGTGATCGCCTGCTGGAGCCAGACGCAGCCCGCGTGGACCGCGATCGCGTCATCGATGACTGGCCCCGTCTCTTCCGACCGGACGAAGACGTCTACGAGGTCGATGTGGCCGGGCACATCGCGCAAACTTTCGTAGGCCGGCTCGCCGAGCACCCGATCCGCGGGAAAGCGTCCCCGATGCACCGGCACGATCTTGTAGCCGGCTCCCTGTAAATACGATGCGATGCGATACGCCACCCGATCGGTGCGCGAATCCAGCCCGACAACGGCGATCGTCTTGGCGTCTTTCAGTGCCTGCAGTGCTGCTTCCATACATCCATTGTGCCGCATGGAGGCGTGTCCGAGGGAAGTTGGGCTGGCTGTGTCTGTGCTGCCGAGCCACACACCGAGTCGTCAGTACCGCGACCGCGAGGCGCAGCCGGAGGGAGCCGGCAGATCAGGTGGCCCGGCTGCTCGGCCGGAGCGCGATGTCGAAGAGGCCACGACTATGTGGTCTTCGGCCAGAACAAGTGTTGAAGGCCGGGCCTCCGGCTCCTTCCGGCTGCGCCTCGCGGTCGCCGTACTGACAAGGTTAGCCCATAGCGCAGGCACATAGCTGAGTCCAAGATGCTCACACGCGCTACTCCCTGGCGGT
>DATNET010000201.1:0-5021 GCA_035606745.1 Tepidiformaceae bacterium | reverse complement strand
CCAAGCGTGCAGCTTGCTGCCCCAGCCGTCGCCGCCGTCGTCCCCGAACGGGCGTTCCTCAGTCTGGTTGAGCCCTGCCGAGTACTCGTCGGCCGAGATCGTGAGTTCACAGGTCACCATGCCCATGCGCGTGATCCTCTTCGCTGATGCTCGCATTGTATCCGGAGGTCGGAACTCGGCACTCGTCACTTCCTTTGCTACACTCGTTCGCGGAGAGGTGTCCGAGTGGTTGATGGTGCCGTTCTCGAAAAGCGGTGTGGCGCAAGTCACCGGGAGTTCGAATCTCCCCCTCTCCGCCATTTGCTCTGGGCCTGACCTGCCGATACCGCCGGCCGGCTGCCCACCGTGGCCGTAAAGCCGGGTTTCATTCTTACAACGGCCCCGAGTGCTATCCTCGGATGACAATCTGGCCATGCGGCACCGCGCTGGCTTAGAGAGGCTGCCTGGCCGTCGCTCAGCAGTCGCCCAAAAAATTGACTTCCAGGAACACGCCCCCACTATGTCGAACCGCCAGGCCCGCCGCGAACAGTCACGCACCACGACCCGCCCAACGCGTCCGAAGTCCACGCCGCCAGGAAAGACCCCCAAGCGTTCCGGCGGCGGGCCAGACCTGCTCTCCATGCCGTTCCTGGCGGGCGCGACGGTGCTCATCGTTGCGCTGGCGGTCATCCTTGGCGTGTTGATTTCGCGCGGGGGCACGAGTTCCGATGCAGCGCTCGTCAGCGCGATCCAGACCAGCACGACCGAGATCCCGGCGAACCTCGCGAACGGCACGAAACTTGGCAAGGACGACGCGAAGATCAAGCTCGTCGAATACGAAGACTTCCAGTGCCCGTTCTGCCTGGCCTACACGGCCCAGCAGGAGCCCACGCTGATCAAGGAGTACGTCGCGACCGGCAAGATGCAGATCACCTACAAAACGTACCCGCTCCTCGGCACCGAATCGGTCAAGGCGGGGGAGGCAGCACTCTGCGCCGCCGACCAGAACAAGTTCTGGCCGTACCACGACAAGCTGTTCCTCGTCCAGGCAGAGGCCGGCCAGCATTCGAATGAGCAGCGCGACGTGGGGCGCTTCAGTGACTCCAACCTGAAGCAGTACGCCGCCGACCTCGGTCTTGATACGACGAAGTTCAATTCCTGTTACGACTCCAATAAGTACCAGGACCAGGTAAACAGCGAATATACCGAGGGCAAGCAGCTCGGAATCAGCGGGACGCCCGGGTTCGTGATCGACGGGACGCCGCTGAGCGGTACGCCTTCGACGCTGGATTCGTGGCGCCAGGCGCTCGACCAGATTTACGCGGCGACGCCCACGCCCGTCGGCTCGACGGCCGCCGCAAGCGGCACACCGGCCGCCGGGACGGGCACGCCAGCCCCGAGCGGTTCGCCGGCCGCCAGCCCGAGTGCCGCTGTGACGACTGCACCGGCAACCGCGACTCCATAGCATGACGGAGCCGGCCAGCAGGGAAGCGACCGAGCCCGAAGCCGAGGATTGGGGAGACCCCCAGCCCGGCTTCCTCGGGCGCATCCGGCCGCGGACGTGGGCAGGCATCACCGGTGCGCTGCTTATCGGCGTGGTTGTCCTGGGCGTGTTGCTGGCGCTCGGTGTAACGGGGAATAGCACCCAGACGTTCGTCACGGTGACGTGCAAAATCGGCACGCCCGGCTGCGAGGCACGGCAGGCCACGCATGAGCACGCCGACTTCGCACTGTTTATCAACGGCACCGAGTTTAGCTTCAATCAGCCACAGTTCCTTTCGACCGAAGGCCACGAGCTCAGCCCGGATGTGCACATCCATGCACCGCGCTACACCGTCGTACACGTGCACACCACGAACACGGAGTGGTCGGAGTTCTTCACATCGCTGGGATTCAAGCTCGTCGACCCTTCGTTCCTTGGCACGACACCGGACAAGACGTGTTTGACGATGCCGGACAAGACGCAGTACTGCCAGAACGCCACGAACACGTTCAAGTTCTACGTGAACGGCGTGAAGGTCGATGGCATCACAGATACCAACATCCACGATCTCGACCGCGTGCTCGTGAGCTACGGGCCGGAGACCGACGCGCAGGTCGTGGCGAACCAGCTGCCGAAGGTCACCGACCAGGCGTGCATCCCCTCGGAACGGTGCAGGAGCCGCATCCCGGCAAACGAACCCCCGGAGCAATGCACCGTGAGCAACAACACGTGCGTGAAGCCCGGCGGATAGCAGGCGATAGACGCTAGACGGCAGGCGTTAGCGATTCGGCTGGTTTGCGGGCGACGCCGAGGGCCCACATGCCGTGCGCGTGCAATTCCTCGATCTCGAACCCGGCGCGCTTGAGCGAATCGACGGTTTCGCGGTCCAGGTGGCAGCCGGCGCCGATGCGGGACCAGGCCGGTGTCGCGAGATGGAACAGGCGGCCCCAAAGCTTGCTGCGCGGCCGGACGTGTTCCCAGAAGCGGTACTCTGCGCCCGGTTTCAGCACGCGGAAGAGCTCCCTGAGCGCCAGGTCCATGTCCCGCACGCTGCAGAGCACGAGGGTCCCGAACGCGCTGTCGAATTCCTCGGACGCGAACGGCAGGGCCTCCGCACCGGCCGCTTCGAGGGCGATTGGGCGGTTCTCTTTGGCCGCGTGCACGCTCGCGCGACGCAGCATTGCGAGATCAGGTTCGATGCCGGCGTAGTCGACGCCTTCGGGCAGGTAGCGCCAGTTTGTGCCGAGGCCGGCGCCTAATTCGAGGGTGCGGCCGTGGACGCCTGAGACCACTCGCGTCCGGTTGCGGATGTTTCGCGGCCCTTCGCGGCGGACAGCGCGTTCCCACAACGCCGCGAACCAGCGGTGGTTGGTCTCGTAAGAAGCAGCGGAATCCATTCCTGGATGATAGCGCCGCGACGGCGAGCGGCGTGGAGCGGCCCGCAAACGAGGACATCGAATGCAGCTTGACAGGGGAAGCGGGTCGCGGTACTGTCATTAGTAACTTACTGATAGTTAGGAACATCACTCATGCCATTCGCCCTCGACCCCGCCCACTCCAGCTTCGAATTCTCCGTCCGCCATATGGTCATCAGTTCGACCAAGGGCCGCTTCGCCAAGTTCGATGCCACTGCCGAAATCGATGAGGCGAACCTCGTGAATTCGTCCGCAACGATCACGATCGACACCAACAGCATCGATACACGTGAAGAAGCGCGCGACAACCATCTTCGTTCAGCCGATTTCTTCGATGCCGCGAACTTCCCGACGATGACGTACGTGACGAAGCGGATCGAGCCCAAGGGCGGTAACGACTACCGCATCATCGGCGACCTCACGGTGCGCGACATGACGCATGAAGTGCCTCTCCAGGCGGAGGTTACCGGCCCGATCAAGGACCCGTACGGAAACACGCGCTACGGCATTAGCGCCGAGGGCAAGATCAACCGCAAGGATTGGGGCCTGAACTGGAATGCGGTCATGGAAGCTGGCGGCCTCCTCGTGGGCGATGAGGTGAAACTCAGCGCCGAACTGGAACTCGTGAAGCCCGCGTAACCAGCCGCCGCACAGGGGCTATTCCAAGCCCGAATGCGGTATCCGGCGTGAACGGTATACTCACCTGAGGGTCCGGGGCCGCGGCCCCGGACCTTTTGTGTGGCCCGGACTCTCGCGGGAGGCAGAGATGAGCAGACCGGAACCAGTATTGGAGGTGGCCGAGCCAGGTGGCTCGGCCGCGGATTCGCCCGCGAGCGATGTCGCGTTCAATGCAGCGTTGCTGGGATACCTCGCACGAGAACTGGAACGCCCGGGGCTGACGTTCCTCACCCCACCAAGACGGCTGACCGGCGGGTTCGATACGACGATCTATGCGTTTCGGCTCGGCAGTGCGCCTGCCGAATTCTCCGAGCCGCTGGTAGCGCGCATCTTCACCCGCGGGCACCAGCGCGTGGCGCGCGAGCCAGCCATCCAGAACGCCGTCGCAGGGAGCGGATTCCCGGCCCCGCGCATCCTCCATGTCTGTCTCGACGAGGCGGCGGTTGGCCATCCATTCACGGTCATGCCGCTGGTAAGCGGGAAGACGATCCTGGATGCTATCGCGTCGCCATCGCTGTTCCTCTTCCGGGCGCCGGTACTTATGGCGGAAACGCACGCACGGCTGCACGCGATCGAGCCCGGGCTGGTGTACCGGGCACTCGCTTCCGCGAATGTGTCCGCGGGCTGGGAAGGCACGCGTGGCTTCGTAGCGATGCTTAGGGACGAGCTCACGGCGGTGCCCGATAGCAAGCTGGAGCCGGGCCTCGAGTGGCTCGAAGCGCGATTGCCGGCGGCCAGTGCCCCGGCCGTGTGCCACCTCGACTACCATCCGAAAAATATCCTCGTGGACGAGGGCCGGGTGAGCGGCGTCATCGACTGGGTGAACGGTTCGCTGGCCGAGCCGGCATTCGATGTGGGCACTACGATGATGCTGATGACGCTTGGCCCGGTCGATGTGCCGGGCCCGCTCGCGGGAGCCGTCGCGGCCGGCCGGCGCTGGGCCGCGCGCCGCTACCTGCGTGCGTACCAGAAGCTGCGGCCGCTGCCGATGGCACACGTCGAATACGGCGAGGCGCTGCGCTGCTATACCGGGCTTCAACACGCTTCCCAGGGCCTGGTTGCCGGGGCGCCGGAGCCGGGGGAGTCGATGCCGTACGCATGGTCGGCGCCGAGGGAGGTGCTTGCCCTCTCGCGCCGCTTCCACGAGCTCACCGGCGTGACGCTTGAGTCAGACCGGCTCGAAGGGTTATGGCGTAAGCGCTAGTTATGGCGTAAACGCTAGTTTGGCGTAAGCCGAAGTCTCCGCAGGGGCGGAGATTGGACAAGAGGCGCCGGCGTCCGCAGAGCCCAGTGGTTTACGTTGCGTCGCGATTTCGGCCACAATCGGGAATCCGGTCTCTGTTCGAAAGGTTGGCCCTGTGTCTGATTGCATCGTTGAAACGAGCGGCGGAGTGATGGTGATCCGCTTCAATCGCCCCGAGCGGCTCAATACGCTGGGCGGCACCCTGCTCGCTGAGCTCAACGCC
>DATNET010000083.1:0-2365 GCA_035606745.1 Tepidiformaceae bacterium | reverse complement strand
CCCCGCCGCCCCGCACACAAGCGAAACCCGAATCATCGTCGTCAGCACCGGGTCTGGCATGGTCGGGCTGATCGTCGACGCTGTTTCGGAAGTCGTTCGTATCCCTGCGGAACAGATAGAAGCGCCCAACAACATCGTCCTGGCCCCGGAAAACATCTACATCCGCGGCATCGCCAAGCTCCAAGACCGGCTTGTCTCGCTCATGGACCTCGATGGCGTGCTGCCGTCGGTCGTCGGCGGCGTTCAGTCGAGCGCAACCGACACCTCGGAGTCCGCGGCGGACTCGGTGCCGGTGCGCGCGATCAACTCTGCCGCTTAGCGGTTCCGGTGGTCCCGGACGAATCTCGCAAGGAGCCATCTCACCCATGCCCCAGGCTGAGCCACCGCTGCAGTTCGACCTCGACGATGAGGACTTGAAGCTCTTCATCGACGAAGCCGAGGAGCAGTTCGAGTTGCTCGATACAGCGATCGTGCAGCTTGAAGACGCCCCCCGGCCAGAACTCCTCCAGGCCATCTTCCGCGCGGCGCACACCCTGAAGGGCTCGTCCGCAACCATCGGCCACGAAAAGATGACGGCCCTCACTCACGCGATGGAGACCGTCCTCGATGCCCTCCGCCAGGGCGACATCGCTCCGACGCCGGCGATGGTCGATGCGCTCCTAGGTGCGCTCGATGCGTTACGCGTGCTCGCGGTCGAAGTCGCCACACGTATCGATTCCGGGACCGACATCCAACCGCTCGAGACCGCGCTCCGCACCATCGTTAACCGTCAGCCAACGCCGGCGGCCGCCAACGCCCCTGAACCTGCGTCCAGCCGGATGGAACCATCGCAAGCCGCAACGCGGGCGATGGGCGCCGCAATCGAGCACGGCCAGACCGCGTACGCGGTCGGAGTCACGGTCGCCCCCGATTGCCAGCTCCCATCCATTCGCTGCTACCAGGTGCTCCAGGAACTCGACGCCATCAGCACCGTCCACGAATGCTGGCCCGGCCGTGCGGAAATCGACGCCGGTGCCGGCGAGTATGCCTTCACCGCGTTCGTGACCTCAGGTTCCATGGCAGACGACATTCGCGACTTGCTGCTCGCAATATCCGACATCGCGACCGCCGCAATAGAGCCCGTATCAGCGAGCACGCCCGGCCAGGCTAACGAGCGCGGGAACGCAGCCGGCATCGCGCCGATACTGACGCTCGTCGACCCCAATGCTGTCGGCGCGTCACCGCCGCGGGCGAAGGCCTCACAATCCATCCGCATCGATGTTGAACGGCTCGATGGGCTCATGAACCTCGTCGGCGAACTCGTCATCGACCGCACCAGGCTACAACAAATCCGCACCCAGCTCGGCGAAGTGCTGCGCGACGCAAAGCTGACCGAGCTTTCACAGAACTTCGAAGAGACCACGAACCACCTGGCTCACATCACCGGAGAGCTTCAGGAAGAAATCATGCGCAGCCGCATGCTGCCCATTCGCACCGTGCTGGCGCGTCTGCCGCGGATCGTTCGTGACGTCGCTACAAGGTGCGAAAAGCAGGTCGAACTCATCACCGCTGGCGAAGACACCGAGCTGGACCGCTCAGTGGCGGAAGAGATTGCGGACCCGCTGGTGCACGTGCTGCGCAACGCGATCGACCACGGCATCGAAACGCCTGCGGAGCGGCTCGCGCTCGCGAAGCCTGAGTCGGGCACCATTTCCGTGACGGCCTGGAACCAGGAATCGTCGATCTTTTTGTCCGTGACCGACGATGGCCGGGGCATCGACACAGCAGCGTTGCGCCGCAAGGCCGTCGAACGAGGGCTTGTGACCGCTGAAAGCGCGGCAGCCGCGAGCGACGATGAGGTGGTCCAGTACATCTTTATCGCCGGTCTCTCGACGGCCCGGGAGCTCTCCGATGTGTCGGGCCGGGGCGTGGGCATGGACATCGTCCGCACAAACATCGAGCGGCTCCATGGCCAGGTCACGGTGCGCAGCGAGCCCGGCCGTGGCTGCGAATTCATCATCCAACTCCCACTCACGCTCGCCACCACCCGCGCACTGATGGTGGCCGTCAACGGCACTGTTTGCGCTTTGCCTCTCGTCTCGGTTACCGAGGCGCTCTCCGAACGCAACGCAGACCTGTATTCCGTCGGAGGGCACACGACGCTGCTGTTGCGAGGCCGGCTTCTCCCGGTAATCGACCTCGGAAGGGCACTGGGAGATGCGCGAACCCAGGCTCTCGATGGCAGCCGCTTCGTCATCGCGGCAAAACATGGCGATCGCGAGGTCGCCTTCCTCGTCGACCGCCTGCTGGGCGAACAAGACGTCGTCGTGAAGTCGCTCGGGCCGCTTCTTCGGGACCGGAAAGGGCTCAGCGGCGCGACGATCCT
>DATNET010000072.1:0-6961 GCA_035606745.1 Tepidiformaceae bacterium | reverse complement strand
TGATCATGTCCTTGCGGCGCGTTCGACCGGGGCAAACGAACTCCGCGTGATGGTGAAGCACGTCCTGCCGCTCGCAATGGGGCCGGTGCTGGTGCAAGCGACGATGGACTTTGGCAGCATCGTGCTGCTCACGGCCGGGCTGAGCTTTATCGGGCTCGGAGCGGTACCGCCGTCACCCGAATGGGGCGCGATGATCAGCGATGGTCGTGAGCAGTTCTACTCGTGGTGGATAGCCACATCCCCCGGCGTGGCGATTCTCACGGTTGTGCTCGCCTCGAATTTCCTCGGCGATGGGCTCTTGGACCTGCTCGATCCCCGGCGCCGGACGTTTCGCGGCAAGGCTGCATAATTCATTGGACGGCACGGAACAGCGGGGTGTGCTTTCATAGTCCCATGCCAGACGTGATGACACGGTGACGGCCCGGCCCGCCTCCCACGGCCGAAGGCCTCGAGCTGCCCCGGTGACGGACCGCGGGGAATCGACGCGCGCGGCAATCGCTAAGGCAGCGATCGATGTGATCCTCGAAGCCGGCTACGCGCATGCGCGCATCCCAGAAGTCGCGCGGCGTGCCGGCGTGGGCTACGGCACCTTCTATCTGTACTTTCACAGCAAGCTCGACCTTGCCCGGCAGATGATGGAAGAGGCATGGCAGGATGTGCGCCGCGGTGCCCTGTTGCGGGACCCCGCGTTGCCGTGGCCGGAGCGTATCCGCGCTGGCGTCGAACACACGGTTACTGCTCATGGCCACCACGCCCGCACCTTCAAAGCGCTTTGGGGAGCGGCCGGGCTCGACCCCGAATTGGGAGCGACGCGTGAGCGGCTGTTGCAGGAGGACGTAGCCATCCTTGCCAACACCCTGGAGGTGGAAGCGCGGAATGGATACCCCACGGCCGGCGAGCCGATGCTCGTCTCATTGGTCGCGAATGCGATGTGTGACGAAGTTTGTAGGCGCTGGGTGCTCGCTGGTTGCACCCCACCCCACGAACAGGTCGTCGAGACGCTTATCCGCGCGTGCAATCTGCTGTTGCTGGGCCACGAATAGCCGGCGAGTCTAGCCCTCCTCGCAACTCTCGCCGTGGGCTGCTGTTGAAGGCGGCACGTCGATGCCGGGGTTCGAGTTGAAGAACCCGACGGGCAGAAGTTTGAATCCAACGTAGTAGGTCGGCATGACGGGCCAGTCTTCCGGACGCGGGACGTGGTTATGGCCGAGCGTGTACCAGACCACGACGTGCGTGTCTTCGATATTTCGGTCCGCGGCCGTCCACTCCGGGAGGCCCGCGCCACCGGGATGCTGGTTGGGATACTGGCCCGCTGCGTGCATCTCGTGCCGGTCATACGGGGTCACCCAGAGGTGATTCGTCGTGAAGCCTGCCCGCTGGATCAGGCTCGAGCCGGGAAGGTTCATTGGAAGGCAGTTCTCCATCGGCATCAACTTGTACGAAACCGGTTGACCCATATTGTTCAGGGAACTCGGGTTGGCGACGCGCCAGTAGCGCGCTGTCTCCTGGTTGACGCGCCGCCTGGCGCCTGACTCGCGGCTCAGCAGGGTCGATTGCGCAAAGAACGCGTTGCCGAACGCGTTCTCAGCGGACAGCGGTTCGGCGACGGTATTCACCTCGTACACGGAGTTCCCGCCGTCGTCCAGCCCGAAATCCAGGCGCATGTTGAAAAAGTGCTGGTGGATGGGCGCGTAGACGCCCGGCGCAACTACTGTCCCGTACATGCGCGTCTCGCCCGGCGCGATGGCCCCTACCGAGAGAATGCCAGTTAGCTTGATCTCGTACTCGATCGCACCGTCCTGGTAGAAGTACCAGAAGAAGCCGTACTCGTAGTTGCCGACGGTCGCGATGCTGGAGAGTACAAGCCGCCGGGAGCGCCGAACTTCCGCACCCGTCTCGCGATCCACGTGTTTCCAAAGGATGCCGTGGTCCTCTTCGTGAAGACAGATGGCGTTCTTGATGCTGTAGGGCTCACCGTCCGGCGCGGCGAGAATGCCATCGAAGTAACGGATTTCGCCGAGGCAATCGCAGCCCAGTTCGAGCGAGTTCGTGCACATGCCGAGCCCGTACTCGCCGGCATCGAAGGCGTTCTTTCGGTTGTGCATCGCTGCCGGGTCGCCATAGGGCACGACCATCTCCGAGAGCGAGGCCCGGCGAAGGATCCCGCGCAGCCGTCCGCCGTCTTCGTAGCCAACGTTATAAAGCACGAGGCCTTCGCGGTGCGTGAACCCGAAACGGATCTGCCATTTCTGCCAGCGGATCAGATGGCCTTCGACTTCGAAGCTCGGACCATCCGGCTGGTGGATCTCGAGCGCCTTGATGTCCGTCCTCTGGTCCGGCACCAACGCCGCGGCGTAGTCCGCATCGCCATCTGGGAGCGGCACCACGCCGTGGTCCTCCACACGCACGACGACCATGGCATTGAGGTCCACAACGGCTATGACACCCTCGATGGGCCGCGCGTAGGCGTTGTCGCCCGCGCTCTTGTGTACCCAGGCCAACGCGCGAGTGAGCCTGCGACTACTGTCTTCCACGGAGCCAAAGTTGCCATTCGGCCAGCAATCAATCGTCACCAAGGTCGTGTCCGTCACGCCGCGCCTGGCGAGGGCTGCCTTGAAATCCGGGTCGCTCTTGACCAACTCGGTCGCCTCGCCGAGTTCCGATATCGTCATCCCGGGCTGGACGCCGGGGACATGTGTCCACGACACAGCACGCTCCGCGGAGAGGGAGATGACGGCCTCGAAGACGTCGCCGCTGGCTCGGTCGAGCAGCGTCACGAACGCCTGGCGTTGGACCGGGTCGCCGTCGAGGAGTTGCGCGTGGTCCGGTTCGAAGAGGGCGCACGAGCAGATCATCATGCGGCCACCGAGGCGTCCGGCCTTGCGCAGCGTCTCGGTGGCCTGCCGGATTTCGGCTGCGCTGAGCGGCTCGAGGGGGTGGAGGTTCGTGCTCGGACGGCGAACGACAGTGGTCATGGTTCTCTCCGCGTGGTGCATCGGGCCCGTGCCCTGGGCTTTGCGTGACGTTGCCGGACGTTGGCCGGCGGGCGAATGCTACGCCCGCCACGGGACGATTGGAATCGGAACCTATAAGGAATACGGCGGCACTCGCTCACGCCTGATGCGCGGCAAATTCCTCGGCGATGCATTGCGCGATGACCTCGACGGCGCGATCGATTGTGGCCGGGTCGGCGGCAGTGAAGTTCATGCGTAACGTTGAGGCCGGGCGAGCGGTAGGGACTGAGGCACCGGCGCCGTGGTCGGCGTAGAAGAACGCGCCAGGCACGAAGGCGACGCCGCGGGCGACCGCACGTTCGTAGAGGCGCTCCGTATCGAGGTCAGGCGAACCCTGCACCCAGACGAACATGCCGCCTTCGGGCCGCGTCGAATGGAAGTCCTCTGGCATGTGCCGCTCGAGCGCTTCGAGCATCGCCTGCTGCCTCGGCCGGTAGAGGTCGAGGATTTTGGGCAGCTGCCGGGCAAGGTGGCCGCCGCCGATGTACTCCGCGGCAAGCGCCTGGGACAGGGTGCTGGTGTGGAGGTCGACTCCCTGGCGCGCAACCACCAACCACCGCTGGACCTCCTCTGGTGCTACACAGAACCCGACGCGGAGGCCGGGGGCGAACGTCTTCGAGAGGGTACTGAGGTAGATGACGTTGTCGGGAGCGAGCGCCTTGATCGGCGGCACGCGCTCGCCGGTGTAGCGAAGGTCGCTGTAGGGGTCATCTTCGAGCAGGAGCGCCCCACTCGCCTTGAGGATGGCCGCCACCTTTTGGCGGCGTTCCAGGGTCAACGTGCGGCCGGTTGGGTTCTGGAACGTGGGCACGAGGTAGACGAATTTGACGTGCGTCGTGGCGAGTGCACGTTCGAGCGATGCGGGGATGAGCCCATCTTCATCGGCTTCGAGCGAGAGGTATCGGGGTTCGTAGGCGTTGAACGCCTGCAGTGCACCAAGGTACGTTGGCGTTTCCACCGCGACGACGTCCCCGGGCGAAATGAAGAGCTTGCCTACCGCATCGAGCACGCCCTGTGAGCCGCTAAAGACAAGAATCCCGCCGGCGTTCGTGGCGACCCCGCGTTCGGCGAGGTGCGGCACGAGTGCATCGCGCAGTGGACCGAAGCCTTCGCTCGCATCGTATTGCAGGGCACGGCTGCCGTACCGCGCCAGCACCGTCCCGGTGAGCTCTTCCATGATGTCGAGCGGAAAGCTTTCGGCGGCAGGCAGGCCACCTGCAAGGGAGACGACGCCGGGCGACGAGGCGACCTTCAGGATCTCGCGGACGGCGCTCGCCTCCATCCGTTGGGTGCGGCTGGCGAGCAGCTTATCGATCTCCACGTGGTTCGCGAGTATACCCCAGGGCTCGCGTCCACGTCTGTTTCCCGGGCCACGAACTCGCGTCGGCTGCGGGTTTTCCCCTACGTGTGTCCCTCCCATCCGTGCCGATAGTCAGGGTGGGACTCCGATTATGCTGAAATGGACCGTTGGAACGGCTAGTGCAGGGCTTGCCAACCGGCGCGCGTGGGACGCGCATGTCTTCGCGCTAGCGATCGCGGCCTGTGCGGAACAGTGCCTTGCCGGGGAACCGTTCACGCCGCGAAACGACCTGCTACCGAGCATCGCAGGACGGCGGGCCGCACGGAGCGCCGGATGAAGCGGCCGGCTCGGGCCCGGGTTCTTGGCGGCGACAGGGCGGTGGCGCGATGGTTTGAACGCGTCCGGCTCGCCAACCGCTGGGAAGCCGCCAGCGCCGAAACCGTCGATGAGTGCACTGGCAGAGCAAATGCTGCTATCCCGCCGGACATCGCGTTCGACCCGCCGCAGCACGATGTCAACGGTCTTTGAGCAGTGCTGCAATGCTGCCACGCACGAGCACGGAGGCCAGGAGCGGCGCGAGAACCAAGGCAGCGAGTGCGGCTGATGCGCTTGTGGTCACGGCGAGAGCTCGAACGTCTCGGGTGTGAGCTCTACCCAGCATGCCTGTGTGGCCCCAACCCGGTGGTACGACCGGTAGAGTCTCGCCCCGCTCAACCCAGCCGCGCCCGCGCGACCGCCTCGGCCGTGTTTTCGGCCGGTTCGGCCCGCAGCTCCAGGTGGTCCAGCCACTTCACGCTCGTGAAGCACTCGCCGCCGGGCACGAGCAGCCGCACCGGCGCGCCATGCTCGGGCGCGAGCGCCGCGTCGTTGAGCTGTAGTGCGAGCAGCGCATTCCCGGCTTCCGATAGCGGCAGCGGCAGGCTAAATCCTGGCACCGATGCCTGGACCCAGCGCGCCTCCGGGCGGATGCCCGCGAGCTGTAACACGCTCGCGAGGCGCACGCCGCGCCAGCGCAGGTTAGCTACGGTCCAGCCTTCGAGGCAGACGAAGTCGTCGTCCAAGCCCGCTTCCGGCAGCACCCGTAGTTCTTCGACGCTTAACTCCAGGAGCCGGTCGACAAGCCCATCGACGCGGAGGCGATAGTCCTCGGAAGGCGGTCGATCGTGCGAGTGGACGGGAAGCGAAGTCAGCATGGCGGGTTCCTCCCCATCCAGTCTACGCGGCCTGGCCGAAGCACTAGCCCAGCCTTCGAAAGACGGCCGGGCGCTTTTCGAGCAGCGCGCGCGAGCCTTCGAGCGCATCGGGCCGTGCCAGTGCCTCCCACTGCACACCGTCGGCCTCGCGGAACGCTGCCGGGTAAGCCGCGCCGAGGTGGTTGTAGACGAGGCGCTTGGTATCGGCGACAGCCATGGGCGCGGCGTTCGCCGCTATCTCGGCGATGTAGCCGCGGGCGCGCGCCAGGAGGTCTTCGGGCTCGCAGAGGTAGTCCACCAGGCCGATGCGATGCGCTTCGGCGGCATCGATCCGCTTACTTGTCCACAGCAGGTCGAGCGCTGCGCCGGGACCCACGAGCCGTGGCAGCAGCCAGCTCATCCCATGCTCGGCGATGAGGCCACGCTTGAGGAACACGGTCGTGAAGCTCGCGCTCGTCGAAGCGATGCGGACATCGCACTTCGCCGCAAGGACGAGCCCGCCGCCCGCGGCGACGCCGTTGACGGCGGCGATGATCGGCTTAGGCACATCAAGGAAGTAGGTGAACAGGCCGGGTAGCTCGCTGCTGGCCGCAGATGCGGCTGCTCCGGAACGTCCGCCATCGGCAGTCGATTCCGCCAGGGAAAGCGAATCGAGGCCCGCCGAGAATCCGCGCCCTTTGCCCGTGATGATGATGCCCACCACGGCCGGGTCAGTCGCTGCGGTGTCGACGGCCTGGCGGATCTCGGCGAGCGTGTGATACGTGAAAGCGTTGAGCTTTTCGGGGCGGTTGAGCGTGATGATGGCTACGGGGTCATCGATTTCGAGGGCCAGGTCTGTGAATTCGGCCATTGGGCTACCACCTCTACTTCGCTCTGCCGAGTCTAGCACCGCTCGATTCATTCGTAGCGTAGCGCATCCGCGATGGGAAACCGGGCGGCGGTCCGGGCGGGGATCGCACTCACGACCACAACCAGCGCAGCTGCGACCGGGATGGCTACGAGCACCCACGCGACGGGCGGGGCCGCGGCCACGCCCGCCGGCCACCCGCCTTGCTCCCCGAAGTGGTCCACCAACAACGCCGTCGAGAGGTACCCGAGCGGTGCCCCGACCAGCGCAGCAATACCGGTAAGGACGCACGAGCCGACGGCCACGCTGACGTAGATCTGGCGCGGCGTGTATCCAATCGTCTTGAGGATTCCGAACTCGGGCACGCGTTCGCGAATTGCGAAGGCCAGCGTCGAGACCAGGTTGATGAACGCGATCACGATCAGCGAGACGGTCAGTGGGACCGTGACGGAGCGCAAGTCGTGGGCGCGTGACGCGAGGTCTGAGCGGAACGTGGCATCGCGATTGTTGACGGACACCTGGCCAGCGGTTGCGCTCCGGATGAGCGTTGCCACGCTGTTCGGCGAATGGCCGGGCTGCAGGCGAACGGCGATCGTCGCGGGGCGGG
>DATNET010000020.1:0-6037 GCA_035606745.1 Tepidiformaceae bacterium | reverse complement strand
CTACGACCCCGCGAAGTACTCGAGCACGAGCTGCGAACGCGGGCGGCGGCGTGGAGGGAAATCCAACAGCCGATTGGGCGGCCCAGTACGAGGCGATCCGGGCAACCGACCCAACGCACGAGGACATCACGCGGTTCATCATCGGCCTGGGCGCGGGCGTGGATAAGGCATGGCTTGAGCAGCTGGCAGATGGCGGCGTTGCCGGTGTTGGGCCATGTCAAAACAACCAGAAGGGCTGCCGCTATTACGACGCTCCGACCTCGGCGGAGCTGCAAGCGGCGTTCACCTCGGTGGCCGCGCAGACGCACATCGCCCTCATTAAGTAAGGGGCATCAGAGCGACGCTGGCGAGGCCCGTGAGGCTTCGTCCGGGGCCGCACGTTCAACGTGTCCGGGTCCGCCAGGCCGGCTCTTGTCCCGAGCTTGCCGGAGGGCCCGGATTCTCTTTATCGACGCCTCGGAGGCCTGTGGGCGGACGGAGACCGCGCCGATATTGCAAGGGGAGGAACCTCAGTGGCACGTTCAATCGCAGCAGTTACATCCGGCTCTGGCAGAAACCGCGGCGTCCTCATGGTCGCTGCGATTCTCGGGATCCTCAGCGCGTTGTTGATGTTCGCATTCCTCAGCAGCCGCGGCGGGTCCAGCAACAGCCCCGCAGTGACCGCAGGCGGCGGCGCCACGCAATCGGCGGTGGTGGTCACGAAAGACATCCAGGTGGGCGACAAGGTGACCGATGACGACATCACGGTCGAACCGGTGGCGGCGAATGCGCTGCTGCCCGGGCACCTCGTCAGCACGAAGGACGTCGTCGGCAAGATTGCCACGGCTCCGATGTTCGCCGGGGAGCAGGTCATCCCCGAAAAAGTAACGACGTTCGTCGGGCAGACGACGCTGGCGTACAAAGTGCCGGCCGGGATGCGGGCGGTATCGATCCAGGTGCCCCAGGAAAGCTGGATCGTTGGCGGGCTTCCACAGCCGGGCGATTTCGTGGACTTCCTCGCCATCACCACGCTAACGAAGACGGACCCGCTGACGGGCAACCAAACGCCGGACGTCCAGGCGGGGCTGATCGCACAGAACGTCCAGGTCCTGGCGATCGCGCAAACGATGGTTGATAGCGTCCCGAACGTTGACGCCGCCACGACGCCAGCCGCCGGCAGCACAGCAGGGACTACCCAGGGCGCGGCAGCGACGGCCTCTCCCGTGGCGAGCGGTGCGGTGAAGCCAGGCGGGAAGGACGCGACGTTCGAGAAAGCGGTGTCCGTGACGCTTGCGCTGCCCATCGACGTAGCCGCGCGAGTTGAACTCGTGGACGCGATGAAGAAGGACGTCGGCCAATGGCGGCTGCTCCTTCGCCAGAAGGGTGACACGAGCATCGTGACAGGCACGACGAAGTGGACGTACGACGACCTGTTCGCCCCTTCAGCAAGCACGAAATAGGGCGACCGGCAATCGCGAGCCGGGTCGCGGGCGCGTTGCGGGCGCCTGTTCGGCCCGGCTCGTTGTGACGATACAACAGGCACCCGGTGGTCCCGGGGGGCATGACGGTGGAGGAACACGAATATGGCGAGGGTACCGCAGATTGTTGTGGTGGATCCGGACCGGGAGAGCTCCGCGGAGATCTCGAAGATGCTCACGATGCTTGGCTTCCATGTGGTAGCCAGCGCGGGCTACGGTGTAGAAGCGTTTTCGCTCACGCACCAATTGCGGCCCGATGTGGTGTTGATGCGCATCGAAGAGCCGCTGGTGCGGCCCGTGCAAACGCTCTCGCGCATCAACGACGGCATGCCGGACATGCCGATCGTCGTGTTCTCGACGGAAGCGAACATCCGCCTCATGCGGCAGTCGATGGTTTCTGGTGCATCGGATTATCTCCAGGAACCGCTGTCGCCAGAGGACATCGAAGCGTCGATCATGAAAGTGCTGGAGCGCAAGGAGCGCGAAGGCATGCGCCGCCGCGGGGAGCTGGCGGAGCCGGTTGCACAGGGCACGGTGATCACCGTGTTCGGCGCGAAGGGCGGCATCGGGAAGACGACGATCTCGTCCAACCTGGCCGTAGCGCTTGCAACGGAAGCACATCAGACCGTGGCGCTTGTGGACATGGACACACGTTTCGGCGATGTCGCCATCACCATGGACATCCCGGTGGAGCGCTCGATCGCGGACCTCGCCCGGAATCTCGACACGGTCGACAGGTCGACGCTGCGGGACTACCTCGTCGAGCACGAATCCGGAGTACGCATCTTGCCGGCGCCGACGCGGCCGAGCGACTGGCGAAACCTCACCGCGCAGCACATCCGCGACGTTGTCGACGTGCTCGCCCAGACGCATGATTTCGTCATCCTCGACACACCCGGCACGTTCAACGAAATCGTGGCGGCGGCGATCGAGGTGGGGACGATGATCCTGCTCATCACGACCCTCGACATGGCGAGCATCAAGGACACGGTCCTGGCCCTGGAGATGCTCCACGAACGTTTCGGGAACGACGAAGAGCGGATCAAGGTGGTCTTGAACCGTGCGGGGATGGACACGGGCGTCCGGGAAAAGGATGTCGAGCGGACACTGGATTCGACGCTCTGGTGGCGGATCCCGCAGGACAACGAGGTGGTGAAAGCCGCCCAACTCGGGAAGCCGATCGTGATGAGCCGGCCAAACAGCAAAGTTTCATCGGAGATCCGGGAGATGGCACGGGCCCTCGCGGGGATCCGCAACAAGGCGAAGTCGAAGAAGAGCGGAGGCGGATTGAGCAACTTGCTCCGGCCGCTGTTCCGAAAGAGCGCCTGACCGAAACGTGCCCGGCAATCGTGCCGGGACCGGCCATTGTGCCGGCAACTAATCGTGCAATCGAGCACGGAGGGACGCCATGGCTGAAGACCCGTTCGAGAAACGCCAACCGCCCGCCGCGGGCCAATCCTTTGGTTGGTCGGCAGCACGCCGGCGGCTCGCGCCTGGGGGTGATCCCGCCGCGGGCCGTCCAGCCGATGAAGCGGGGCATGGCGGGCCGGCCGCGAACGGTGGGGGCGGCATTCCATTGCGCCCCGCGGGTAACCCGGCCCAGTCATCGCCGCTCCACATGGCCGGGTCCAACGCTCCGTCGCCGCTCCGCCCGTCGGGGCAATTCGGGGCGACGAACCGGCGCAGCTGGGGCGACGTAGAAGAGGTCGCGACTCGACCCGCGACGGCCGCCGGGGGGGCGAATCGCGGCGGGCCATCGCCACTGCGTCCTGAACCGACGACGGCACCAGGACAGTCCATGGAAGCGCCTCCCGTGATGCCCCGGCGGTCTGCTGGCCGTGTTGCGGCGCAGGAAGTCGGGAAGGGCAATCCTCAGCTGGAAGCGACGAAAATCCGGCTGCACGAACTGCTCATCGAGGAGCTCGAGCATGGGAGTCTTGAAGGCCTTCCGCCGGAACAACAGCGTGAGGCGGTAGCCAGGGCAGCGCGGGAGCTGATTACCCAGGAAGGACTGCAGCTTGGCGGCGCCACGCGCGACGAGCTCGTGGAGGCCGTTGCCGATGAAGTCCTCGGGCTTGGACCGCTGGAGCCTCTGCTTCGGGACCGGACCGTGACCGAAATCATGGTGATCGACCTCGACAAGATTTACTACGAGCAGGAAGGGCGAATCTTCCGCAGCACGGCTCGCTTCCGCGACAAGAACCACCTCATGCGGATCGTGGAACGGATCGTCGCGCCGATGGGCCGGCGGATCGACGAATCCAGCCCAATGGTGGATGCCCGCCTGCCTGACGGGTCGCGCGTGAACATCACGATCCCACCGGTTTCGCCGAAAGCGCCGACGATCACGATTCGAAAGTTCCGCGCCGACAAAATGCGCATGGCCGACCTCATCGCGGTGGGGGCAATGAGCGATGCGACGGCGGAGTTCCTTGCCATGTGTGTCCGGGCGAAGCTCAACATCATCATCAGCGGCGGCACCGGCACCGGTAAGACGACGATGTTGAACGCGCTTTCGGCGTTTATCCCGAACACGGAGCGGATCGTGACAATTGAAGACCCGGCTGAGCTTCGGCTTCAGCAGGACCACGTCATCACGATGGAGGCGCGCCCGGCGAGCATCGAAGGCAAGAATGCCGTGCAACAGCGCGACCTCGTCCGCAACAGCCTGCGTATGAGGCCGGACCGGATCATCGTGGGCGAGGTCCGCGGGTCGGAGTGCTTCGACATGCTGCAAGCGATGAACACCGGCCATGAAGGCTCCATCTCGACGGTGCACGCGAATACGCCCCGCGATGCCATCGCTCGCCTGGAGAACATGGTGATGATGGCGGGCATGGAGCTGCCGGCGCGGGCAATCCGAGAGCAGATCGCATCGGCCATCGACATCTTCATCCAGGTCCAGCGGCTGCAGGATGGCTCGCGCAAAGTCACTCACGTGACAGAAGTGAGTGGCATGGAAGGCGAGACGATTACGCTCCAGGACATCTTCCTGTTCAAGCTGGACCAGGTGGACGAGGACGGCAAGGTACACGGCGAGATGAAGCCGACGGGCATCCGGCCGGGCTTCGTTCATCGCTTCAAAATGGCCGGGATCGAGATGCCGAACCACCTTTTCGGCTCGGCGGAGGGCTGGTAACGATGCTGCTGCTTGTTGTCCTTTGCACCTTCGGCTTCGCCTTCACGATGACGCTCTGGGTCGCCGGGTCCACCGCCGCCAACGGCGAAACGACGGCACGGCTGGGGCGGCTTTCAGGAGGGGAAGCGCCGCGTAACGATAAAGGCCCGGCAGGGCCGGGGCTTCGCCGCCGGGCGACCATCAGCCTCGCGGGCATTAACCTGGTCTCCAGCAACCTCGCGGCCACCTGGGGAGTCGACCTCGAGCGCGGCGGACTGACCATCAACGCACGTGAATACTTCATGATGCGCGTGGCCATAGCAGCCGTGCTAACCGCGGTCGCCTATCTCTTTTCGCCGATACCGGTGCTCGCGCTGCTTGCGGCACCCATCGGCTTCTTCATCGTCGGCGTATGGCTGAAGCGGCGCATCAACACGCGGCTCCACAAGTTGGAGGCGCAGCTCATTGAGCTGCTGCAAATGCTGTCCAGCGGCCTGCGCGCGGGCTTCGGTTTGCTCCAGGCGTTGGAGTCGTCGATCGAGCAACTGCCGTCGCCGCTCGCGGTTGAGATTCGCAGGACGCTGAGAGACACAGCTATGGGGGCGAGCATCGACCAGGCGCTGCTCAGCCTGAACGAACGCGTCGGCAGCCCGGATTTCGACATCGTCATCACGGCGATCCTCATCCAGAGGACCGTCGGCGGGAACCTCGCTGAAATCCTGGACAACGTTGCCCACACCATGCGTGAGCGGGAACGCATCCGCGGAGAGATCCGGGCGCTGACATCGCAGCAGCGCATGACGGGGTACGTGATTGGCGGAATTCCGGTGGGCCTCGCGCTCATCTTCCTGGTCATCAGCCCCGGCTTCATCACGCCGCTGTTCACCGAGAAGTTGGGCCGGATCATGCTCGGCTGCGGCGTTGCCATGGAGACGATGGGGTTCCTGGTCATTCGCAAAATCGTGAATATCGAGGTCTAGACAGATGGAAGCAATGATCGTGTTCGGCACGTTTTTCACCGTCACCCTCGTGATTTACGGTGTGTTTTATCGCGGGATCGGCGAAGGCGAGATGGATATCCGTCTCGGCGGGTTGCGCTATGCGCGGCCCAACAAGGAGGCACTTCCCGACCCGGACGCAGCGTTCGGGGCGCGCGTGCTGAAGCCGTTGGCGAAGAACATGGCCCGGCGCATGAACAACGTCCTGCCATCCACCGTTTCGGAACGCCTGGAACATTCGATCACGCGCGCCGGGCTGCGTGTCTCCCCGGGGCGCTTCATCCTGACGGTCGGCATTCTCGCAGGGCTTATCCCGCTGGCGTTTGCAATCCTACTCGCGAGCAAAGGCACCGCCCCAATCAAAGTGTTCGGGCTTTATGCCGTGCTCACGGGGATCGGTATCTACGGGCCCCGGATGTGGCTGTTGGGCCGCATTAAGAAGCGCCAAAAGCTTATCTGGAAGT
>DATNET010000007.1:0-5082 GCA_035606745.1 Tepidiformaceae bacterium | reverse complement strand
CCCCGCCGCTTCCCTCACTCCGAGCTCCCCTGCCTCCACCCGCTGCAGCACCGCTGCCCGTCGTTCATCCTGTCGTCTCAATGTCAGCCCGTCCCTCATAGACGGTCATAGTCACAGAGCAGTTAGCCCGGACGTTTTCACGGAGCACCGACACCCCTTTCCCCGTTCCCTGTTCCCTGTTCCCTGCTCGTCGTTACACTCCGAAACGATGCCCCGTCGCTTCCTCACATCCGTCATCGGCTCCCTTGCGCTGCTCGCCGTCCCGATACTGGGCGGCTGTGGCGGCAGCAGTTCGCCTGCCCAGGCTTTCGACCCCAAGAATGCCAGCCAGGTCACCCACGCCGCCCTCATCGCCCCGAGCGATCTCCCGGGCACCTGGACTGCCGCGCGCAACGACCAGTTCACCGACACGTCGAACGCCAGTGCCATCGCCGCATCCGCTGCATGCAAGGCGTCCGATGCCGCGTTCACCAAAGCCACCAACGCCCGCTCCGTCGGCCGCGCCTCACGGGCAGAGGTGTTCCTCAGCGGAACGCCGCCCGCAGCGTCCACCGCCGCGCCAGGCTCGCCGGCCGCCACGCCCAGCGGCCCCGCTGCCAGCGCCAGTGCCGTCACGGGTACGGCCAGTGCCACCGCCAGCGCAACGCCCGGCGCCGCCGCCGAAACAGTCGCCCCAACAATCGAAGAGACCGTGGAGGTCTACCAGGACGAAAGCGTCCCCGCTGTCGCGCTGCCGCTGCTCCGCCAGGCCCTCGCCAGCGACGACGTGCAGCAGTGTCGTGCCGATACCGTGAAGGCCCAGTACCTCGCCAACTTCCCCGATGTGGCCGTCATGGCGACCGCCTTCGCACCATCGAACCAGAGTGTCGCCGCCACGCCCGACGGCTTTGCCTCAGCGTTCGCCCTCGCGATCACCTCCGGGCAGGGCGAGCTTCGTCTAAACTTCCAAACGTATGGCTGGCGAAGCGGCAACGCCATCGTCACCCTCTCCTTCTTCGGGCCGCCAGACCAACTCACCGGAGCGTTGGTGAACGCTGCGGTGCAGAAAGCCCAGTCCAAACTGGCCGCCGCGAAGTAGCGAGGCGTTATGAGTGGCATGGAGCGATGGCGAGAGCGAGATAGCATCACCTGCCCACAGGTGCTCTAATACGGACCTATTCAAACTTGGAGCTAGATCGCGATGGTGATGGCAGAACGTTCGATCACGAGTCCCTACCTGGAAGGAAACTTCGGCCCTGTGCGCGAAGAGGTGGAGGCGAGCGATCTGCGGGTCGTTGGCGAACTCCCCGTGGGGATGGAGGGGATGTTCGTGCGCACCGGCCCGAACCCCCAGTTCGACGTGATCAAGGGCTACCACTGGTTTGGTGGCGATGGCATGCTCCACGGCGTGCGGGTCGCCGGCGGCAAAGCCAGCTATCGCAATCGCTACGTGCGCACCGAAGGCTGGCAGCGCGAAAACGCCGCCGGCAAGGCACTCTGGAGCAGTGGGCTGGGCGCGCCCGAATTCGATAATCCCAACGGCCCGGGACGCGGCAACACCTCCAACACCGCGCTCGTCTGGCACGACGGCCGGCTGTTCTCGCTGTGGGAAGGCGGTGACCCTCACGAGATCAAGCTCCCGGGCCTCGAAACGGTTGGCCCGTACAACTACGGTGGCAAGCTCGCGCACGCCTTCACCGCCCACCCAAAGGTCGACGATGTGACAGGCGAGATGCTGTTCTTCGGCTACAATTCGCTCGGCATCGATATGGCGAACGGCACGAAGCAGCCGTACGTCCAGTACTCCGTCGCATCGAAGGACGGCCAGCTTGTCCACACCACGCCGATCGACCTGCCGGCGGGCGTGATGATGCACGACTTCGCCGTGACCGAGCGGTACTCCATCTTTATGGACCTCCCGCTGACGTTCAGCCTCGAACGGGCGATGAAGGGCGAATCCGCGTACCTGTACGAACCGGACCGGGGCGCCCACTTTGGCATCCTCCCGCGCCACGCCGACCAATCGCAGATTCGCTGGTTCGAAGCGCCCCCGTGCTACGTCTTCCACACGCTCAACGCATTCGAAGACGGTGACGAAGTGGTTCTCGATGCGTGCCGCATGGAACGCATCGACCTCGGCGCGCTCGATTCGACGGCAGCGCCCACCCCCGAGCGCAAGCTCATCCGCGAGGATTCGCGCCAGTGCCTCTATCGCTGGCGCTTCAACATGGTCACGGGGGCGGTGAAGGAGGAGGCGCTCGACGACGTCAATTCGGACTTCCCGCGCGTCAACGATTCGCTCGTCGGGCGTAAGGCGCGGTATGGCTACACGGCCCGCTTTGGCGGAACCTCCGGCATGCCCGAGGCAGACGCGATCATCAAGTACGACCTCCTCACCGGGAAGAGCGAGGCGCACGTCCACGGCCCGAACCGCTACAGCGGCGAAGGCGTCTTCGTGCCGCGGGCAGGTAGCACGGCCGAGGACGACGGCTGGGTGGTGTTCTACGTCTACGACGGTCACAGCGGCGCCAGCGAGTTCGTCGTCATCGACGCGCAAAACATGACCGCCGCACCGATCGCCCGAGTGCCACTCCCGCAGCGAGTCCCCTACGGCTTCCACGGCGCCTGGATCTCCGGCGAACAAATGGCCAGCCAGCGGTAGGGGACGCGAACCGCCAAAGACGCCGGAGCGACTGCGGTCGCTTGGGACGCCAAGATTTTTCGTGGAGGGGATCGCCAGCACCGCGAGAACCTTCCCAGAAACATTGCTTGGCGATCTTGGCGCTCTTGGCGGTAAACCGTCACGCTTCGGTGGAGCTGTCGCCGAGGAGGTAGCGAGGACCGGAGCCCTTGCTCGCCGCGCGGTCGGCCTGGTTGAAGAGCGCGCAGCGTTCGAGCGAGAGACAGCCGCAGCCGATGCATCCGGAGAGATCGTCGCGCAGCCGTTCGAGCGTCGCAATGCGCTCGTCCAGTTCGCCACGCCAATGGGTCGAGAGCTGCTCCCAGTCGGCGGCCGAAGGTTCGTGGCCGCGTGGCAGGCTCGCCAGCGCCTCGCCGAGTACCGCCAACGGCAGCCCCAGGCTCTGCGCGACGCGGATGATCGCCACCCGCCGAAGCGTCCCACGCGTGTACCGCCGCTGATTCCCCGCCGTGCGCTGCGAGACGATGAGCCCCAGCGATTCGTAGTAGCGCAGCGCCGAAGCCGCCACGCCACTGCGGGCAGCAAGCTCGCTAATTGTGAGCTGTTCGGGCAGCGCGGACATTCGGTGCTTCCTGGTATTGACTTCAAGTGACCTTGAAGTTGTACGGTGGCTCGCATGCAAACAAAAGTCAACGACGACGCTCCTCCAGCTGACCCGGCCTACGGCTACGACGACCTCCCTCGCCTCATCACCCTCATGACCGGCGACGAAAAGCACTCGTTCAGCGCGACCTCGACGCTCGATGTCCTGTGGGTGCTCTACGACCGCGTCCTTCGCGTCGACCCTGCCCGCCCGGATTGGCCTGAACGCGACCGCTTCCTCCTCTCAAAAGGCCATGGCCCGATGGCGTACTACGCCATCCTCGTCGCGAAAGGCTTCATCCCCGAAGCCACGTTGAGCACGTTCACCCGCTACAACTCGCCCCTCGGCCTACACCCGGACCGGATGCTCATCCCGGGCGTGGAGTTGTCCAGCGGCTCGCTCGGACACGGCCTGCCCATCGCCGTTGGGCGAACGCTCGCCTTGCGGGCGCAGGGCAACGCCAGCAGCCGCATCTTTTGCATGCTCGGCGACGCCGAATTCGACGAGGGCACGAACCACGAAGCGATCGCCGCCGCCGCCCGCTTCGGGCTCGAACAGCTCACCGCTATCGTTATCGACAACCGTTCGAGCTCGCTCGGCTGGCCCGGCGGCATCGACACGCGCTTCCGCAACGAGGGCTGGTCCGCCGTGACTGTGGACGGCCGCGACCACGATGCCATCGAAGCCGCGCTGCTCGTATCGCACCCGGGACGCCCGCACGCCGTCGTAGCCGTCGTGGAGCCGAAGTCATGACCGCCGAAACGATGCGCCAGGGCTTCGTCCGCGTCGCCACCGAGGCCCTTGATGGGCACCCGAAGGTCGCCGTCGTGCTGGCTGACATCACGACCCAACAGTTTCGCGAAAGTGGTGCGCTCGCGCGGCATCCGGACCGCGTCATCAACGCCGGCATCCGCGAGCAACTCATGGTCAGCGTCGCCGCCGGCATGGCCCTCGAGGGCATGCGGCCGATCGCGCACTCCTTCGCCCCGTTCCTTATAGAGCGCGCATTCGAACAGGTGAAGCTGGATTTCGCCCACCAGGGCGTGGGCGGCGTGCTCGTCAGCATCGGCGCTTCGTACGACATCGGGGCCTACGGACGCACGCATCACTGCCCGGAGGATGTCGCGTTGATGGCGACGCTGCCCGGCTGGCGCATCCATGTTCCTGGCCATCCCGCGGAGGCCGAAGCGCTGCTGCGCGACGCCATCGCCTCCGAAGATTCGATCTACATCCGCCTCAGCGAACGCGAGAATCGGGAGCCGGTGCCCACTGGCGCGGGCCTCGCGACCATCCGTTCGGGGTCGACGGGCGCCGTCACGGTCATCGCCGTTGGGCCTATGTTGGACCCCACCGTCGAATCCCTGGCCGATATCGATGCGACCATCCTCTACACCTCGACCGTGCGTCCGTTCGACGCCACCGGCTTGCGGGCAGCAGCCGCCGGGACGGACATTGTGCTCATCGAGCCGTACCTCGAAGGCACATCGGCGTCCGAGGTCTCGGCCGCGCTTTCGGACCGCCCGCACCGCCTACTCTCGATTGGCGTCCCGCGTGTCGAGCATCGCCGTTACGGCTCGGCCGCCAGCCACGACCGGGCCTACGGCCTCGACGCCGATGGTCTGCGGGCGCGGATTACGGCGTGGCTGGGGCGGTAGTTGGGGTGGCTCCCTCGCCGGGTTGCAATTTCGGCATCGGCATAGCATGGCCGGAGCCATTGCTTTGTCTGAACAGCAGATCCCATGACCCCGCGGCGAGGTTCGCATGCTCGCCGCTAAGGAGGTCGACTGCGAGAGGGCTCGTAAACGTGTGACTGAACGAG
>DATNET010000001.1:0-3564 GCA_035606745.1 Tepidiformaceae bacterium | reverse complement strand
GTCGTTCCCGACGTGTAGCACATGGCTGCGGCCGCGTTTTCATCCAGCTTCGGATAGTCGAATTCAGTGGATTCGTTGCCGATGAGCTGCTCGTAGTCGGTGTACCCCTCAGGCGTTGGGCCGTCGTCGGGCACGACGATCACGTGGCGCAGCGAGCGGACGCTGGCCCTGAACTGTTCGAGCAGCGGCAACAGCGAGCGGTCAACGATGATGACCGAGTCCTCGGCGTGGTTCGAGATATAACTGAGGTCGTTTGGGTGGAGGCGCAAGTTGAGCGTATGCAGGACGGCGCCCATCGCGGGGATGGCAAGATACGCCTCCATGTGGCGGTGATGGTTCCAACAAAGCGTGCCGACGCGGTCTCCCTGCTTTACGCCCAGCCTGGTAAGGGCGTTCGCCAGCTGCTTGGTGCGGCGGAAGTAGTCGCCATAGGTGTAGCGGAACATCGAACCGTCGGCATTGCGGGTGGCGATTTCGTTCGAAGGAAACGTCGTGCCCGCACGTTCGAGTAAGTAACTCAGTGTCAATGGGTAGTCCATCATCCGGCCGGTGAGCATGGAACGATCTCCTGGGGGTGGTGTGGCCATGATACGGAGTTCCGAGGTCCGAGGCCCGAGAGGCCAGTCCCGAGTTCTGAGTTCTGAGTTCTCAGTTCTGCGCCTCGAACCTCAGTCCTCAGTCCTCAGTCCTCGGGCCTCGGGCCTCGAGCGTTGCGTGCTATACTTGGCGCATGCGGATGAACACCGTCTCCCGCGCCCGGTTCCGGCCGCGCAGCTGCACGGCGTCCGCGTTTTCGATGCTCATGCGCACGGCGGTGGCCTTCCAGGGCTAGCGGCCGCCGCCCTCCCCACAGCCCAGTTCGCTCACCTTGCTGACCCGGGGAGTTCCATGGCCTACGTCCCTCTTGAACATCCGTTTATCGAGCGGCTTCGAAGTCGCGTGCTGTTCGCGGCCGGACCCATCGGCTCGACGATCCTCAGCCTCCGGCCCGTGCCGGACTACGGTGGTATCGATGGCTGCAACGAGTACCTGACCGTTTCCGACCCCGACGTGCTCGCCCGTATCCAGCGCAGCTTTTACGCAGCGGGTTGTGACGCTGTCGACAGTGCGACGTTCGGATCGAACGAAGTCGTGTTTGCTGAATATGGCCTCACGGAGCGCGTGCGGGAACTGAACCGTTTGGCGGCGCGGCAGCTCAACGCCGTTCGCGACGAGTTCAGCACACCTGATTGGCCGCGGTATAGCTTTGGCACCATGGGGCCGGGCACCAAGTTGCCGTCGCTTGGCCACATCACCTGGGACGAACTGGTCCACAGCTACCGGGAGCAAGCGTCCGGGCTGATTGAAGGCGGGATCGACGTGCTGAAGGTCGAAACCTGCCAGGACTTGTTGCAGACGAAGGCAGCCCTGGCGGCGATTAGCGACGTATTTGCCGAGACAGGGACGCGGGTACCGGTGATCGCCAGCGTCACTATCGAAACCACGGGCACGATGCTGTTGGGCTCGGACATCGCCTGTGCACTTACGGCGCTCGATTGTCTCGACGTGGTGGACATCCTCGGCATCAACTGCTCCACGGGGCCCGACCAAATGGTCGAGCACGTGCGCTACCTGGCCCAGCATTCGCGACGGCCGCTGTTCATCGCGCCGAACGCCGGGCTGCCGGAGCTTGTGAATGGTGAGGCGTGCTACCGCCTGTCGCCCGAAGAGTTCGCACGTTTCCAGCAGATTTTCGTGGACGAATTTGGCACGAACATAGCGGCCGGCTGTTGCGGTACCACGCCAGCGCACTTTGAGGCGGCAATTGCAGCAATCGGCCACCGGGCGCCGAAGCAACGCGCGGCGGCAGCGGCGTTCTTCAAAGCGCCGGACGCTCCCGTGCCGCCGGCTGCTGTGGCATCGCTCTACACTTCCGTCCCGATCGAGCAAGAGCTGTCGTTCCTGGTGGTGGGTGAACGCAACAACGCGACCGGCTCGCGGGCATTCCGTGACCTGCTCCTGGCCGAGGACCTCGACGGGATGGTTGGCGTCGCGAAAGAACAGGCCGCTGAGGGCGCGCATGTCATCGACGTGATGGTGGATTATGTGGGGCGCAACGGCGTGCCCGACATGCAACGGCTGGTGAGCCAGCTGCGCACGCAATCAACGCTGCCACTCGTCTTCGATAGCACCGAAGTGCTGGTCGTAGAAGCGGCGCTCAAGCTGTACGGCGGCAAGGCGATGATCAACTCCATCAACCTGGAGGATGGCGAACGGAAGATCACGCGTGTCCTGCCGCTGATCCGCCGGCATGGGGCCGCTGCGGTGGCCCTCACCATTGACGAAGAGGGCCAGGCCCGGACGACCGAATGGAAGGTGCGCGTGGCGAAGCGCATCTACGACATCGCGGTGAATCGATATGGCATGGAGCCCGGCGACCTCCTCTTCGATTGCCTTACCTTCCCGCTTTCGGGCGGCCAGGAAGACCTCCGCGGGGACGCGATGGAGACGCTCAACGCCATCCGTGCGGTGAAGTCCGAGCTGCCGGGGGTGCACACGATCCTCGGGGTTTCGAACTGCTCCTTTGGGCTGAAGCCCTCGGCCCGCCGAGTGCTGAACTCGGTCTTCCTTGCAGAAGCGGTGGAGTATGGGCTCGATGCGGCGATCGTAAACGCCAAGCAGATTCTCCCGCTGAACCGTATCCCCGAAGAGCAGTTGAAGACGGCTCGCGACCTCATCTACGACCGCCGAATCCCTGCCGGTGAGGATGGCGAAGGCGGATACGACCCGCTGACGCACTTCATTTCCCTGTTCGAAGGCGTTGCATCAGAAAAGACGGTGAAGGTAGACCGCGCGACCCTGCCAGTAGACGAGCGGCTACGTCAGCGCATTGTCGACGGCGACCGGCGCGGGCTCGAAGCAGACCTCGATGACGCACTGGACATGATGGACGCACTGACCATCGTCAACCAGCATCTGCTGGAAGGGATGCGCGTTGTCGGCGAGCTGTTTGGTTCCGGGAAGATGCAGCTGCCGTTTGTGCTTCAAAGCGCCGAAACGATGAAGGCCGCCGTGGCGTACCTCGAGCCACACATGGAAAAGACCGATGGCGCCGGTAAGGGCAAGATCGTGCTCGCGACCGTGCGCGGCGATGTGCACGACATCGGCAAAAACCTTGTCGACATCATCCTCACCAACAACGGCTACACGACGTACAACATTGGCATCAAGCAGCCAATCCAGAACATCATCGACAAAGCGAACGAGGTCGAAGCAGACGCGATCGGCCTCTCAGGCCTACTCGTGAAGAGCACCGTGGTGATGCGGGAAGACCTCGAGGAGCTCAACGCGCGCGAACTGTTCCACTTCCCGGTGTTGCTCGGCGGCGCGGCGCTTACGCGGAAGTACGTCGAACACGACCTGCGCGACGTTTACAAAGGGAGCGTCTTCTACGCGCAGGACGCGTTCGAAGGTCTCGCAACGCTGGACAAAATCATGCCACACGTCCGTGCCGGCACTGAGATCCCGAACCTCACAAGGGGCGGCGAAGAGGTGCCAAGCGACGCCCAGGATAGTGGCTACGAT
>DATNET010000625.1:0-2857 GCA_035606745.1 Tepidiformaceae bacterium | reverse complement strand
TCGATGACCTGCGCCGCCAGGTCCGTCAGGATCGCGAGGATGGTTGGGCGCCGTTCCTGGTCGTCGGCACGGCAGGGACGACGGCGGCCGGGGTCATCGATCCGCTTCGGGAAATCGCCCAGATCTGCCGCGACGAGGGCTTGTGGTTTCACGCCGATGCCGCGTGGGGCGGGGCGGCCATCCTTGCCCCCACGCTTAAAGACTATCTCGCCGGCATCGAGCACGCCGACTCGATCACCTGCGACGCGCACAAATGGCTCTCGGTGCCGATGGGCTGCGGTATGTTCTTCTGCCGCCACCGCGACAGCGTGGCCCGCGCCTTTCACGCCGGCGTGACGTACATGTCCGGGAAGCAAGCCGGGCCGGTCTTCGATCCACTTACCCACTCGGCGCAGTGGTCGCGGCGATTCATCGGGCTCAAGCTGTTCATGGCCTTGGCCAATCTGGGCGAATCCGGATACGCGAGGATGATCGAGCACCAGGCGCGCATGGGCAATGTCCTACGGCGAGCCCTCCTGGAATCCGGCTGGCGAATCGCCAACGAGACGCCGTTCCCGCTCGTTTGCTTCACGCGCGATCGGCTCGATCCTGCGACTTTCGTGGCCGCGATGCATCGAAAGCAGATCGCGTGGATCTCCGAAGCCCATATCGACGGATCGCCGGTCCTCCGCGCGTGCATCACCAACCACCGCACCACCGAAGCCGACATCCACCAGATCGTGGATGAAATGACGCAATTGTTCCGGCAGGGGATGGAGCCGCAATGAAGCGCGAAACGATCGCCCTGCATACCGGTTACGAGCCCGATGCCGAGGCGCGTTCGGTGGCGGTGCCAATTTATCAGACCGTGGCCTACGCGTTCGACAGCGCCGAACATGCCGCTGCTCTCTTTAATCTTGAGGCGGAAGGCTACCGATACACGCGGATCGCCAATCCGACGACGGCGGTGCTCGAGCGGCGGATGGCCGCCCTCGAAGGCGGGCTCGAGGCGATGTGCGTGGCGACGGGCCAGGCGGCTGTGAATTACGCGCTGCTCAACCTCGCCAGCCTGGGCAAGAACATCGTCTCACCGCCGCAGCTTTACGGCACGACGCACACGCTATTCGCGCACATTCTGCCGAGCCAGGGCGTGACGGTGCGCTTCGCGGAATCCGACCATCCCGAGGCGATCGAGCGGCTCATCGACGCCGACACTCGAGCGATCTACTGCGAAAGCGTCGGCAACCCGGCCGGCAACATCTGCGACATCGAGGCACTCGCCAAGATCGCCCACCGCAACGGCGTGCCGCTCGTTGTCGATAACACAGTCGCCACGCCGATGCTGCTCCGCCCCATCGAATACGGCGCCGACATCGTCATGCACTCGCTGACGAAGTTCATGGGCGGCCACGGCACGACGCTCGGCGGCGTCGTTATCGATAGCGGCAACTTCCCCTGGTCGCGCTACGCCGACCGCTACCCGATGTTCTGCGAGCCCGACCGTTCCTACCACGGCCTGGTTTACACGGAGCGTTTCGGCCGCGCGGCGTATATCGCCCGCTGCCGCAGCCGCTATCTGCGGACGTCCGGAGCGGTGCTTGCGCCGCTGAGTGCTTTCCTGCTCCTGCAGGGCGTCGAAACGGCGGCGCTGCGCGTCGAACGCCACGTCCAGAACGGCCGCAAGGTGGCCGAGTATCTTCGCGGCGACCCCCGCGTCACCTGGGTCAATTACGCCGGCTTCCCCGACAGCCCTTATTACAAGCTGGCCGCGAAGTACCTGAATGGTGAAGGTTGCTCCCTGATGATGGTGGGCGTGAAGGGTGGCTACGAGGCCGCCATCCGCTTCTACGACGCGCTCAAGCTCATCAGCCGCCTCGTAAATCTCGGCGACGCCAAGTCGCTCGCCTGCCATCCGGCCTCGACCACCCATCGGCAGATGTCGCCCGCGGAGCAAAACAAGGCCGGCGTTCTGCCGGAGATGATTCGCCTGAGCATTGGGATCGAACACGTGGATGACATCCTGGCCGACCTCGACCAGGCTTTGAATGCGGCCATGTAAACGCCCCCGCGGTTCGCCGCGGCGCCCAACGAAGAGCGTGCCATGCCAGTCATTTTGAATGCGAAGTATCCGGGCCCCGAGCGCCGCTCCGGCCTCAATTGGCCGCGCGTGCAACGGGGCGCGTTCCAAAAACCGCGCGGTGCATCCCTGCATATTGGCTTGGTGAACAACATGGCCGATGCGGCCATGGGCGCCACCGAGACTCAGTTCTTGACGCTGCTGGAAGCCGCGGCCGGCGACGATCCCGTGTACGTCACGCTCTATGCGCTGCCCGAGGTGGAGCGCAAGCCTTCCGGGCAGCGCCGCGTAAGGAGCTTTTATGCGAGCATTGAGGAGCTTTGGGAGCAATCGCCCGAGCAAACCCCCGACGGTTTGATCGTCACCGGCCGCGAGCCGCTTCGCTCCGACCTGCGGGAGGAAGCCTACTGGCCCAGCTTCCTGAGGCTTATCGACTGGGCGCAGGAAAACGCTCGCTCGGCCGTGTGGTCGTGCCTGGCGGCGCATGCGGCCGTGTTGGCGCTCGACGGCATCGAACGCGTGCGAGGCCGTGATAAGCACTTCGGAATCTTCGCGTGCGAGCAGGCCGCTCCGCACTCGCTGCTTTCCGGCGCGCCCGCCAGCTTGCGCATCCCCCACTCGCGCTGGAACGGGCTCCATGCGGACCAGTTAGCCGAGAACGGATATTGCATACTCACGCGCACCAGCGATGGCGGCGTCGATACATTCGTGAAACAGGAGGAAGGCTTGTTCGTGTTCTTCCAGGGCCATCCCGAGTACGAATCGGAGACGCTTCTCGGCGAATACCGGCGCGATGTCGGC
>DATNET010000614.1:0-3784 GCA_035606745.1 Tepidiformaceae bacterium | reverse complement strand
CAACCCCATCCGAGGCGCTCGCTGAAATCGAATCGAAGCGCCCCGACCTGATCCTGCTGGATGTGCTCATGCCGGAAATGACCGGCTTCGAGCTTCTGCGCGAAGTGCGCGAACGTTGGCACACCCCCGTCATCTTCCTTACCGCCAAAGACCGCGACAGCGACAAGGTGCGAGGCCTGGAAACGGGTGCTGATGATTATGTCGTTAAGCCCTTCAGCGCCGACGAACTCGCCGCACGCATCCGCGCCGTACTGCGCCGCCAGCTCGGCAGTCCCTCGAGCACCATCGCCAGCGACGGCCTCGAAGTAGACCTCGAACGCCGCACCGTCAGTCGCAACGGCGAGGACATCTCGCTAACGCGCACGGAATGGCTGCTCCTGGAGTATCTCGCCGCCAAGCCCGGCAAAGTCATCCTCGCGACCGAGCTGCTGTCCCACGTTTGGGGCCCGGAATACCTGGACGACCTGCAGTACCTGCGCGTCTGGGTCTCGCGCCTGCGCAAAAAGATCGAACGCGATTCCACCAACCCCACGATCGTGAAGACGCGCCCAGGAATCGGCTACCAGTTCATCGCCGACGGCACAGAAGTCACCGCCTAAACACACGAGTGACCGCTCGAACGACCCGGGCTGGCTAGCGGAGTGATTCCGCGTCCTACACCTGTCCGTGAGACGACACCGCGCCACCGCGTTGGCGGCAACGCGCTCGGCTCGCTGGACTGCAGCCCCCTACGTATCGCGTTACGACTTTGTGATGCCTCCCCGCTCGTTGTTGCATCGAATGTAGGCCAGCCCCCGTAGGCTACGTCCGGGCGCGGGCGATGGGCTCGCAAAACTATGTCATTTTCGTGCGGCAAGACGCCTTCGATTCGCGCCATAGCGGGCGCGAGGATTCGTTCACGCTTGATCGTTCCGGGTGTCGGCGGGTTGGTTGCTTCGGGGAGGATTAGTTGTGGTGTTCTACGGAGCTTATCCGTGAGTACGGTTGGGGTGCTGTGTCCCTCACAGGCTGGGAAGCGTCCCCGGGGCGCGGGCCCGGCTTGATTGGCGAAAGCACGGCCGAGCCATTCGTCCTCATCATCGATAGGCTCCCCGGCGTTGTGACCCTCGTCGAGCTGGCGCTGCGCTCCCGTAACTTCCGCGTCGCCACCGCAGCCGATTACGAGACAGAACGGGCCGTCCTGCGCGGCCAGGTGGGTGCCACCCAGCCGGCAGCTGGCAAGCCCCCAGCTGCCGAGCCCGAAGCGCCGGCATCGCCCGGTGCCATGCCCGATGTCGCGCTTATCGGCCTGACCGGCGCCGACCTGCGATTCGGCGCGGAGGCGGCGCGAATCGTCCGCGAAATCGCCCCCGAGACCCCCATCGTGCTCCTCACGTCGACGGAATCCGCAGGCCTCGCCGGACAGACGATCCGCGCAGACGACGAAGTCTCCGCCCCGTGGGACCTCGACACACTGGAGTTCCGGCTCAGGAGTGCGCAGGCCCACCGGTCGAAGCGCCACCCCGCCGCCAGGGTGCTCGTCTATACCGAGCTCCGCATCGACCTGCAGGAACGCATCGCGACTGCGGGCGATGTCACGCTCGCGCTCGCGGGCCCCGAATGGCGGCTGCTGGAAATGCTTGCCCACGCCGAGGGCGAAGCAATCGAAGGCGAGACTCTGCTGGAGACTATCTGGGGCCCGGCCTACCGCAGCGACGCCGCGTATCTGCGGGCGTGGGTCAACCGCTTGAACCGCAAACTGGAAGCAGGCCGGGACACCACAGAGCCGTTGCTACAACCGCACAATGGCGGGTACCTGCTCCTGCAGGGCCAGGGCGCAGGTAAGTAGCGGCTCGTGCCCATCGCCGTCCGATCTGTTTGAGTTTGCTACATCACTGTGATGCGAGCGGCCGGTGACGGAACGACTCCCGGAAGCCCGGCCCGGTATGGTAGGTGAAGATCGGCGGCGACACGGAGCCGCTGAGATAGTGACACACCATCACTCCGCACCGGTCCTTTGCCCCTCGTAAGGACGGTCCCGGTGGCCGCTGTCTCAGCAGGATACGTGCCCGCCGCCATCTCGAAACCTCTCCCGGGAGTGCGAGCACTCATGACCCTCCCCGGCCCCTTTCTCGTTCGAGCCACGGTTGCCGGTGGGGATGTCGCGCGCGCCGAAATACGTCCACTCGTGCTCACGTGGAGCCCGCACCAGTGAGCACACGCATCGAAGACTACGCGATGATCGGCGACACGCGGACCGCGGCACTCGTCGGCTGCGATGGCTCGATTGACTGGCTTTGCGTCCCTCGATTTGATTCGCCCGCGTGCTTCGCCGCGCTCCTCGGCGACTCCCAGAACGGCCGCTGGCTCATTTCGCCCAAAGCCGGCGTGAAATGCTCGAAGCGTAGCTATCGAAACAACACGCTCATCCTCGAAACCACATTCGAAACCGAGGATGGCGCCGCCACGGTGATCGACTTCATGCCACTCGAGCGCGATGCCAACCGCATCGATGTCGTCCGCATCGTGCGCGGCGACCGCGGCCACGTCGACATGAAGATGGAGCTCACGCTGCGCTTCGACTACGGCATGTTTGTCCCCTGGGTGCGCCGCAGCACGACCGGGCTCACCGCCGTCGCTGGTCCGAACGCGATCGAACTGCGGACGCCCGTGGAGCTGGAGGGCCGCGAGTTCCATACGTTCGCGGAATTTTCCGTGCGCCGAGGCCAGCGGATCCCCTTCGTGCTCACCTGGCACCCCTCCCACCTCCCGGCCCCACGTGGTTCCAACGCCCAGCGCCTGCTCTCTTCCACGGAGAAATGGTGGGAATCCTGGAGCCGTGATTGCACCTACGGCGGCGAAGACAAGGAGCTGGTGCAGCGCTCGCTCATCGTGTTGAAGGCGCTCCAGTACCGGCCTACCGGCGGTATCGTGGCGGCGCCGACAACCTCCCTGCCAGAATCCATCGGCGGCATCCGCAACTGGGACTACCGCTACTGCTGGCTGCGCGATGCGACCTTCACGCTCTATGCGCTGCAGATTTCGGGGTATGCCAAAGAAGCCCAGGAATGGCAAAACTGGCTCCTCCGCGCCGTCGCCGGGAAGCCGTCTGACCTCCAGATTATGTACGGCGTAACCGGCGACCGGCTGCTTCCCGAAATGGAACTGCCCTGGCTTAAGGGGTACGAAGACAGCCGTCCCGTGCGCATCGGCAATGCCGCCTACCAGCAATTCCAACTCGATGTCTACGGCGAAATCATGGACTCAATCCACGTCGGCGCGGCCAGTGGCGGTGAGCCGAGCGCCGACGTCCGCGGGCTGCAGAAGGAGATCATCGCGTTCGTCGAACGCGCGTGGACGCGCCCCGATGAAGGGCTCTGGGAGGTGCGCGGCCCACGCCGCCACTTCACCCATTCCAAGATGATGGCCTGGGTGGCCGTGGACCGCGCGATCAAAGCCGCGGAAAAATTCAACTTCAAGGCGCCGCTCGACGACTGGCGGCGGCTGCGCCTCGAAATCCATGCCGAAGTGTGTGACCGCGGCTTCGATGTCGAAAAGAACTCGTTCGTACAATTCTTCGGCGGCCAGGCGCTCGATGCGTCGCTCCTGATGATGCCATTGGTCGGCTTCTTGCCCGCCAGCGACCCGCGCGTCGTGGGCACTGTTGATGCCGTCCAGCGCGAGCTTTCGAACCAGGGCTTCCTGCACCGCTACACCGTCGAGACGGGCATCGATGGCCTTCCCTGCGATGACGGCACGTTCCTGATCTGTTCGTTCTGGCTGGCCGACAACCTTCAGCTCATCG
>DATNET010000603.1:0-2248 GCA_035606745.1 Tepidiformaceae bacterium | reverse complement strand
TCCCGGAACATCCGCGGCGCAATCCGCAGTGAACTCGTGCCTGGCGAATACGTCGCTGTCTGCGACGGGATGGTCGAACGTGCAGAGTCGTTCGCCGCTATCACGAACGCCCGGGTTGTTTCTGAGGACGCGGACGCAGTCTTCAACACGCCTGGCTTGAACGCGGTCTACATCTGCACGGAGACCGCCGAACACCCGGCACTGGTGATCGAGGCGGCGAGGCGGGGGCTCCATATCTTCTGCGAAAAGCCGCTGGCGAAAACCCTCGGCGAGGTGCAGACGATGGTTGATGCGGTCGAAGCCGCAGGAGTCGTCAACCAGGTCGGCCTGGTGCTCCGTTACTCACCGGTGTTCACCGTGATCAAGGCGTTGATTTCTGAACCCGGGCTGGGTGCGCTGCTCACCGCCCACCTCCGCGACGACCAGTTCTTCCCCATTCGAGGCCAGTACGGGAGCTCCTGGCGCGGCGACTTCGAACGAGCCGGTGGCGGCACGCTGATCGAGCATTCAATCCACGATGTCGACCTCTTCCGGTGGCTCTTCGGCGAGATAACGGCGGTGCGCTGCCACACCCGGTACACGACCGATAAGGAGGGCATCGAAGATGTGGCGCTGGCAACTTTTCAACACGAAGGCGGTCATCAGACGACGCTTTCGTCTATCTGGCATGACTGCGACGATCGGCCATCCACGCGACGGCTCGAAGTATTCTTCACCGGTGGCTACTTCGCTACAGATTCGGATTTTATCGGGCCGATCACGGTCCAGGGCCGCAGCGGCTCCGAACGCGAAATCGGCGTAGAGGAAGTGTGGGAGCGATACCAGGCGATCACCGGCCTGAGCGACGATGAGATGGCCCTCGCGCGCCGCGGCATGTACGAGGACTACGCGTTCCTCCGATGTGTGCACGAAGGGAGACCGGCGTTCCCCGACTTTCGCACGGCCCTGGCCGCGCATGTCGTGGTGGACTCGTGCTATAGAAGCGCGCAGGGGTCTTGCGAGGTAGCGGTGACTCAGCCATAGCGCAGGGCTATCAGAGAGTGGCCTCGGTGGTTTACGCGCCAATACCCCCGGGTTAGAATCGAAGATGCGGTAGGGTTGCGGCCCTTGTTGCCTGGGCTGCAACCCCTCCCCCGTGGCGCGGAGGGAGGATTTACGCCTGAGGAGCACCATGACCACCACCGAGACACTGAAGGCCCTCTACGATGTCGGCGAAGCGCCGCCACTCGGCCACGTTCCGCCGCAGATGCACGCGCAGGTCATCCGGCAATCCCGCTTTGGACAGCCGCACCAGGCGTTCCAGGCCGAGGTGATCGACACGCCCGAGGTCGGGCCCGACGACGCGCTCGTGTACGTCATGGCGGCTGGCGTCAATTACAACAACGTCTGGGCCGGGCTCGGCGTGCCGCTGGACGTCATCGCTTCGCGAAACAAGGCCGGGGACCCCGATAACTTCCATATCGGCGGCTCGGACGCCTCGGGCATCGTCTACAAGGTCGGCGCGAACGTTACGAATGTGAAGGTCGGCGACGAGGTGGTCATCCATTGCGGCACGTGGGACGTACACGCCCCCGAAGTGCTTGATGGGCAGGACCCGATGTTCAGCCCCTCATTTAGGATTTGGGGTTACGAGACCAGCTACGGGTCGTTCGCGCAGTTCACGCGCGTGCAGGCGCACCAGTGCATGCCCCGGGCGAAGCACCTCACCTGGGAAGCATCAGCCGCACCAACGCTCGTCGGTTCGACCGCGTATCGGATGCTTTTCGGCTGGCCACCGCATACGGTGCGGGAGGGCGACCCGGTGCTCATCTGGGGTGGCGCCGGCGGCCTCGGCTCCATGGCCATCCAGCTCGTTGCGCAGGCGGGCGGGCGTGCCGTCGCTGTCGTTTCGAACGAAGCGAAGTTCGACTACTGCATGAAGCTCGGCGCGGTCGGCTGCATCAACCGCAAGCAGTTCGACCACTGGAGCCGCCTTCCCAACTGGGAAAACGCCGACGAGATGAACGCGTTTACGGCAAGCGCGCGCGCCTTTGGAAAGGCGATTTGGGATGTGCTCGGCGAGCGTAAGAGCCCGCGCATCGTGTTTGAGCACCCCGGCCAGGACACTGTCCCGACCTCAATCTTCGTGTGCGACACAGCGGGCATGGTGGTGATCTGCGCTGGCACGACTGGCTACAACGCGGATGTGGACCTGCGCTACCTGTGGATGCGACAGAAGCGGCTGCAGGGCTCGCATTTCGCCAACGAT
>DATNET010000584.1:0-7991 GCA_035606745.1 Tepidiformaceae bacterium | reverse complement strand
CGGAGATCAGGGGTTCGAATCCCCTATGCGCTACCACCATGTCCTGAGAACGGGCGCTTCGCCGTGGCGCTTCAGCGCATTTGAGGGCAGTTGCTCGCTTCCCTGGGAGGACGATGTGCCGTTCGTCGACAAAGCCACCGCGTCAACGTATCGCGAGGCGTGGGAAGCCTGGCAAAAGCAGCTCGAGCACATCCACCGGATTTTTCTCGACGGTGAAAAGATCCGGCCCGACCAGATCAAAGGGCTGCTCGGCCGCGAAGCCCGTGCCAAGACGGCGTATGACGCCGCTCGCCGGCGGCTCCTTGGCATCGACTCCGCGCTTGACGAAGGCCCTGCCGGTGAGGGCGACAACCCGTTTCGCTGATCTGTCACTGCGTTTCATCGTTAAGGAGCCGTTCCGGCCTCAACCGTTGTCTGCGGCTAGAATGAAGCTGCCATGACAACGCGGCAGATGTTCGGCTATCCCGTGAATTCGCGCGGCTTTCTCTACCTGCTCTTCGCGTTGCTGCTCTTCATACCGATTGCCGCGTTCGCGCTGGGCCCGTTGCACGGCGACAGCTTCAGCCTTGCCGGCCCAGGCGGTCCACTGCTCGCGTTCTCCGCCGGCGTGCTGTCGTTCGTATCGCCGTGCGTGTTGCCGCTTGTTCCGGTCTACATAACGCACCTTTCTGGTGCGAGCGTCGAAAACGGACGCATCGTCGCCAACCGGCGCGTGACGTTCATGCACGCGCTGGTCTTCGTCGTGGGTTTCTCGTTGGTCTTCATCGCGCTCGGGACCGTCGCGGGACTTATTGGGTCGCACTTCCTCGACGACAATCAGCGTGATATCGGCCGCTATGCAGGCATGATCCTGGTCGTGATGGGTATCCTGCTGATCCCCGCACGTGGCCGTCGCGACCCGTTGCGCTCGGCAATCCTGTTGCTCTTCCTCACCGCCGTGTACGTGTTCCTGGCGAAAGTTGCCAGCATCGAACAGGACAAGACGCGCCTGCTGGAACTCGGTATCGTGCTCGGCGTCGTCTGGCTGAGATTCGCGGGTTACCTCGACCTGCCGTTCCTCTCCCGCACGTTCGCAACAAACCTCGGCGAGCACCGGGAGATCGGCTACACCAAGTCGGCGCTCGTAGGAGGGGCGTTCGCATTAGGCTGGACACCGTGCATCGGCCCCGTACTTGGCAGCATTCTCACGCTGGCCGGCGTGGGCTCCCAGAGCGACCCGTGGCGCGGCACCTACCTGCTCCTCTTCTACTCGATTGGCCTGAGCATCCCGTTCCTCATTACGGGCCTGGCGCTTTCGGACGTGACGCCGTTCCTCAAGCGTCTTTCGCGTTACACCCCAATGATCGAGGTCGGCAGCGGGCTCATGATCGTGAGCGTCGGGGTGCTTCTTGTGACCGGCCACCTGAGCGGCCTGAGCTCCTACTTTGGTTTCGCGAGCTTCAACGGGGGCTTGTAGCGCGGAATCGCCGGTGAGCGATCGCCGGCGTGGCCCGTATTGTCGCCCTCATGCTACGCTGGCAGCCGCGGCGCGTTCGTCTAGAGGCCCAGGACGCCGCCCTTTCAAGGCGGAGATCGGGGGTTCGAATCCCCCACGCGCTACCATTTTGTTTTGCTGCCGTTACCTCGCCGAGTCACGTGCGTACGGCATGAACTGCCGCAGTCAACGTCTCACGGAGTGCCTCGGGTGTGGGGCGCTCACCACCGGGCGTAATTACCGTCAGTAGCTTCGGGTCGTCGCCCTCTTCGCCACTGGGCGGGCCGGTGACGGTGCCATTCGACCACACGTAGATGTCATCCGTTGAGCCAGCGGGCGTGTTGTCGAATCTCAAGAGCACCGCATCGATGAGCCCTTCGACTCGCCGGTTGGTTTCGTCCTCTTTCGCCATTGGGTAATCCTTTCGCTCTACCCGGTCACTATCCTTAAATCGCCGTCGCGAATCGATACCCGCGGGCCCGAACTGCTTGCCTTTGGCTTACAGTTTTAGCACCCGCCTTGCGTAGCGGACTACCCGATTTGTCGCGGCCGGATTCGGCAACGGCCACGAAGCGGTTCCATCGCGCGACTGTGTTGACCTTGCAGCTACTGTAAGGTGTAGCTTGTCCCCGTGAACGTTTCGCAGCTTGCACGCAGCACGGGGCTCTCACCGTCCGGGGTCCGCTGGTATGAGACAATCGGTGTCCTGCCGCCTCCCCGGCGAGGGGAGAACGGCTACAGGCAGTACTCGGAGCACGACCTCCGCCTGCTGCAGCTTGTGACGACCTTGCGCCGGCTTGGTCTGGCGCCGGGCGATGCTGGGCGGCTCGCCCAGCTCTGCATGGAACACGGCAGCGTTGACCCGTCGGTAGGCAACGTGCTCACCGAACACCGCCACGCGATTGCCCATCAGCGCGAGGAGCTCGGCCGCCTGGAGGCCGAACTCCTCGACCTCGAGGCGACGATCACGGGGACACGTTCAGGCTCGAATTCGCCGTTCCAACAGGAGGGCGCGCCGATTTCGGTCCTCTTCCTTTGCAACGCCAATGCCAGCCGGAGTCAGATGGCCGAGGCCCTCCTCGGGCGCAATGGCGGCGCTGCCTTCCGGCCGTTCTCGGCAGGTATCACGCCGCGTCAGGTTAGCCCCATGGCTCTCCGCGTTCTTGCGGAGGCTGGTATCGATTGGAGCGGCGCCCGCTCCAAGTCCGTCCACGACCTGAATCAGCGGAGATTTGACTATGTGATCACGCTTTCGGATGCCGCGCGCGAACAATGTCCTACGCTTCCAGGGCCGCACAATTCGCTCCACTGGCGCCTGGAAGACCCCGCCGAGGCTGCAGGCACCGAAGAGGTCCGCTTGCAGGCTTACCGGCGGACGCGCCAGGAACTGGCACTCCGGCTTCGGCCGTTCATCGAACTAGCCGCGCACACCGCCGGCATCAGCTTTCGTTCGACACCAACCAACATATCGAAGGAGACAGCTCATGGATAGCACCGTCCGAGTCCGCGTCATCGTCCGGGATGTCCCGGCCGCTATCGCGTTCTACACCGGCCATCTTGGCTTTTCGACCGAAGGGCCGCAGTCGCCTGCATTCGGCGCGGCGCGCCGCGGCAACCTGCTCGTCCTGTTGAGCGGTGGTGCAAGCTCGGCCGCCCGGCCGATGCCGGATGGCCGCGTCCCCGAGCCCGGCGGCTGGAATCGCATCCAACTGGTCGTCGATGACATCGACGCCGAGGCTGCCAGGCTTCGGGCCGCCGGCGTCACGTTCCGGAACGAAGTCATCCATGGCCCCGGCGGCGCTCAGACCGTGCTCGACGACCCGTCCGGTAACCCGATCGAGTTGTTCCAGCCGGCCGGGGGGTGAGCTCCGGATCAAGGCATTGTCACGTGCCTGCGACATTGCACACTCGCTCCGCGACCCGAAGGCAAGAGGACCGGCCTAACGTGAAAACATCCAGGGCTGGAGGCAGAACATGGCTCGCGTCGCGAAAGAGATTGACGTTCGTGTCCCGGTGCACATGGCGTACGACCAATGGACACAATTCGAAACATTTCCGGAGTTCATGGACGGCGTGAAGTGTGTTGAGCAGATCGACGATCGCCACCTGAATTGGGAAGCATCGATTTTTGGCCGCGACAAAAAATGGGAGGCCGAAATTCGGGAACAGATACCCGACCAGCTGATCGTCTGGAACAGCGTCGATGGTTCAGAGAATGCCGGGGCCGTCCAATTTGAGAGCCTCAAGCCGGACGTTACACGCGTGCGGCTCGAAATGAGCTATGACACCGAAGGTATCTCCGAGGCCATCGGTGACGCCTTCGGTGTTGTCTCGCGGCGCGTGGAGGGCGACCTCGGACGATTCCGCGACTTCATCGAGTCACGGGTCGAAGCTACCGGTGCATACCACGGGGAGCTGTCCAATCCCGACGTCCCGGGTGGGCACACGCGCGGCGAACTCTAGGCGCGAATTCCCCCGCGCCAGTACGCAGCGCTCAGCGTGCCGTGGAACGCGTGTGCACGCCCTGTTTGTAGTGGCTGACTGCCCGGTCGCCAGCCGTCTTGACTGCGTATGCTGTGATGTTGACAGGCCGATGCGCGTAAGTCATCATCCCTTCGTTTCGCGCGGGTGAGGCACTCGGAACGGCCCTCTTCTTCTAGCGGGCCACGAACAGGTGCATCCCCGAGGCGCGGGCCGGGGAAGGCGACCCAGTGGAGGAAGGCAAATCCCGGAGCAAGACCCTCTACCGCGCGGGACAGTGCCCCACGCACGGCGACGTCCAGGCCGAAAAGCAGATTCCCAAGGTGAGCTTCCCGTTCATCGTCTGGGCGTTCGTCAGAGTGCGCGCGGCGTTCGGGCGTTACTCCTGCCCTGAATGTGGGGCGAAAGTAAGTTCGGAGAGATGACGCGCTCCCTCCACGCGCTCATGGAGACAGAGCAAGGTGCAGTGAAAGGGCGGCCCGCGTCTGCGCCCGTGATTCGTGTCGATGACCTGCACATGTCGTACGGGCCGTTCGCGGCCGTACGCGGGATAAGCTTCGAAGTGCGCAGCGGCGAGATACTCGCCTTCCTCGGCCCAAACGGAGCTGGCAAGACAACGACCCTCGAGATTCTCGAGGGTTTCCGCAGGCGCACGAGTGGCTCGGTCTCGGTTCTTGGTGAGGACCCCGGTACCGCGGGCGCTGAGTGGCGGGCGCGGATCGGCGTGGTCCTTCAGGAATCCGAACCTGAGAGCGAGTTGACGGTGCGCGAATGCCTCTCGCTTTACGCTGGCTATTACCCGAAGCCCCGCGCCGTGGATGAGACCCTCGAACTCGTTGGCCTGCGCGATAAGCGCGATGTCCGCTGCGGGCGTCTTTCGGGCGGCCTCCGGCGGCGCCTCGATGTCGGGCTCGCGCTCATCGGCGACCCTGCCCTGGTCTTTCTCGACGAACCCACGACTGGCTTCGACCCCTCGGCACGACGCAACGCATGGGAGGTCGTGGCTAACCTGCGGACACTTGGCAAAACGATCTTGCTGACAACTCACTACATGGATGAGGCCGAGTACCTTGCCGACTGGATCGTCGTGGTGGCGGAGGGCCGCATTGTCGCAGAAGGCACATCGGCCACGCTCGGTGGGCGAGACAGCGCTTTGACGGTGATCCGGTTCGCCCTGCCCCCGGGCACTCAGGTCGACCAGCTTCCGCGTGGGATCGGTTCGCAAGTAAGCGCTTTACCTGGGAACAGGGTGGAAGTCCGGTCGAGCGAACCGCTCCAGTCCCTGGGCCGGCTCTCAGCCTGGGCTGCGAGCGAACAGCTGGAGCTCTCCGACCTTGAAGTCGGTCGGCCACGGCTCGAAGACATCTATCTCGAACTCACGAAAGGCTCAACGTGATGACGCGACCCAGCGTTTGGCTTGTCCTTCATGAGTCGCGATACGATTTTTTGACGTTCATTCGGAACGGACAATCACGGTTTTTCACGCTCGGCCTGCCGGTACTATTCCTCGTTATCTTCGCATCGGTATTCGGCGGCGGACACGTGAACCTCGGCAACGGGCCAATCAAGCAGTCCGTTTATTACGTCCCGGGGATCATGGCGCTGGGAGTAATCTCCGGCTCGTTTGTGAACCTCGTGATCTCCGTGACGGCCGCGCGCGAGCGAGGCATCTACAAACGGCGGCGCGCCACGCCCGTGCCTGCCTGGGTCATCATCGCCGGCCGGGCATCGACAGCGGTCGTCATCTCACTGCTGATCGCCGCGCTGCTGCTTGGCATCGGTTGGGCCGGGTACGGCGTTTCCGTGCCATGGCGAACGAGCGCCGCCCTCGTGTTCGACCTTGTGATCGGCGCCGTAGCGTTCTGCGGCCTGGCGTACGCGGTGGCAAGCATCATCGAGGATCAAGATTCGGCCCAGCCGATCACGCAGGCAGTGATGCTCCCGTTGTATTTCATCTCCGGAGTGTTTGTGCCCTCCACCGTCATCCCATCATGGCTAACGAAGGTTGCGGACATCTTTCCGGTACGGCACCTGGCGCATGCCTTGCTCGTCGCCTACAACCCGCACACGGTGGGGTCGGGATTCGCCTGGCAAGACATCGGATTCGTTGCAGCGTGGGGTGTTTTGGGCCTTCTCGTGGCGTTACGTCGTTTTAGCTGGCTCCCACTGGGACGCTAAGTTCTGACGCGGCGCGCTTGAACGGCGAATCAGCGAATGCACCGTGCCGCAGATGAGCCGCCGGTGGTCACCGCACCGTAAAGGCGGTGTGCATGCCCTCGTCGTAGTGGCTGATTGCCCGGCCTCCAACCGTCTCGACGACGTCGCACTCGAGTTCGTAGGCGCCCCGTGCCAGGTTCACTGCCAGGCTGGCCTCGTCGCCCATGGCGATTGGCCCAGTCTTCGCGATCAGTTTGTAGCCGCCGTCCGGCTGCCGCTGCAGCACAGCGAGGTCGTGAATCTCGCCGCCGGCGTTCGGCGCCTCCCCCGGCGCCACGACGTGGACTGCCCGAAAGGCGACTGGCCCAGCAGGCACCGAATCGCTCGATGGCGTAACGGCCCAGTCGGTCAACTTGACGACTACTTCGCCGTTGTGTGGCGTCAGCGAGGGCGTGTCCATGTTCATCCGCATCGCTTCAAGGCCACCGCCCTCGTTTCCGAACCACCCGCGCTCGATTCCGCTAAAAACCAACAACGGCACGACGAGCACCACGGCGGCCAGGCCAATGCCGATGAGCGGCCCGGCGTTCGTCCGGAGGAAATCCCGCGGCGGACCGCCATAGGCGTTGCCGCTGGCTTCGGCGATGCTCCGGGCCTTGGTGCGCAGCCTTAGGCTGTTCGCCATCACGCTCACCGAGCTGAACGCCATCGCCGCGCCAGCGATAATCGGGTTGAGCAGACCGGCAGCGGCGATGGGGATGGCGACGACGTTGTAACCGAACGCCCATACGAGGTTCTGCCGGATCGTGGTCAGCGTGGCGCGGCTAAGCGTGATCGCCTCGGCGATTTTCGACACGTCGCCGTTGAGAAGCGTGATTGCTCCGGCCTCGATGGCGACGTCGGTGCCGGTGCTCATTGCGATGCCGACATCGGACTGGGCCAGCGCTGGCGTGTCGTTGATGCCGTCACCGACCATCGCCACCGAAAGGCCTTCCGCCTGGAGCGACCGCACGAGGTCGAGCTTGTCTTCCGGGCGCACTTCGCTGTGGAACTCCGTTATCCCGGTCTGAGCGGCGACAGTTGCGGCGGCGCGGTCGTTGTCGCCGGTCATCATGATGACGCGGAGCCCTAGCGCGTGCAGGGCCCCTACCGCTCGTCGGGCGTTTTGCTTGACTTCGTCGAACATGCCGATAACGCCGACGAGGGCACCGTCCGCTGCCGCGAAGATCACGGTGCGTCCCATCGCTTCGAGCCTGGCGGCCTCCTCTTCCGCGCTGCCCGTAAGGGTGATTCCTTGCTCCCCCAGAAGGCGACGGTTTCCTGCAACCACTCGTCGGCCCTCGACAGTGGCGACGATGCCGCGCGCGGTCAGAGCTTCGAACCCGTCGGCCGCGGGGAGGGTGTAGCCGGAGTCGGTGGCCGCATCGACGATTGCGCGGCTAAGTGGGTGTTCGCTTGGTGCTTCAGCGGCGGCGACGAGCGTCAGCAGCGCTTGTTCGCTCATCGTGCCGAGTGGCACGACCTCGGTGGCCTGCGGCCGCCCTTCGGTGAGCGTCCCGGTCTTGTCGAGGACCACGACATCGAGCGCCTTCGTGCGTTCGAGCACTTCCGCGTTTTTGACGAGGATGCCACGCTCGGCGCCTATCCCTGTACCGACCATGATCGCAGTCGGCGTCGCCAGCCCAAGAGCGCAAGGGCAGGCAATCACGAGCACGGCGACGGCATAGACCATCGCGTCGGTCCAGGAGGAGCCGAAAAAACCCCAGCCAAGGAACACCGCGGCGGCGATGACGATCACGGCGGGCACGAAGATCGCTGCCACCATATCCACGAGCTTCTGGATTGGCGCCTTCGAACCCTGCGCCTCTTCGACCATCCG
>DATNET010000181.1:0-7589 GCA_035606745.1 Tepidiformaceae bacterium | reverse complement strand
GCTCGCGTTTCGAGCTGCGGCGGGCGCTGGCGCGGACAGCACACCACAGCGAATCTGGTGCCGCACTGCTTTCCCGCGCGGGGGCAAGCGAAGGCGTGGTAAGGCTCACGCGCCTTCACCATTGCCGGTCACGACCGGGCCCCTCAGGGGGGGATCCTGTGCTAGCCTTACTCCAACAGGCGGACGCTGCCAGCTAGAATCGATTCGCCGGCCTCCGTCCATGCATTGGCCGGAATGAGAACGCCGGGAGCAGCCGGACCGCCATCGAGGAAGACATGTCCACCACAAAATCCCGCATCGCCATCATCGGCACGGGCCTCATCGGTACCTCAATCGGGCTGAACCTCACGGCCCGCAAAGACCGCACGTACGAAGTCGTGGGCGCCGACCGGGACCGTTCGCACGCCCGCCACGCCAAGAAGATGGGCGCCATCGACCGGGAAGTCGATTCACTGGAAGAGGCAGTCGAGAACGCAGGGCTGGTTGTTATCGCCGTACCGGTTATGGCGTGCAGGCTCATCCTGCAACAGCTCGGCAAAGTGATTCAGCCCGGCTCGATCGTCATTGATGTGTGCAGCACGAAGGCGGATGTCATGCGGTGGGCGGAGGAATACCTGCCCGAACGCGTCCACTTCGTTGGCACGCACCCGATGGCAGGCAAGGAATCAAGCGGGCCCGCGGATGCGCACCATGACCTCTTCCACGGCGCCGGCTGGGCGGTGATGCCGTCCTCGAGCGCTGATTCCGAGGCCGTGAGCATCGTGTTAGGCGTCATCGAAGCGATGGGCGCGGAGGCGATCTGGATCGACGCCGCCGAGCACGATCAATTTGCGGCCGCGGTGAGCCACGTCCCACTCATCATGTCGGTTGCGCTCTTCCGGATGGTGCGTGACAGCGCAGGGTGGGAGGACGCCTCGTTGTTGGCGAGCACGGGGTTCAAGGACCTGACGAGGCTGGCGAGTGGCGACCCGACGATGGCCAAGGACATCATGACCACGAACCGCGAGGCGGTGGTCCACTGGATTGGCCGGCTGCAGCAAGAACTCGCTACGATCCGCCAGGCAGTGGAGTTGGGCGGCCAGCCGCTCAAAGACCTGTTTGCCAGCACGCAACTCGACCGCGACACGTATCTCGCCAACCCCCCGGTGCGGCGCATGCCCGCGGGTGTGACGCCACCTTCGGCACAGGACGCGATGGGGCAGCTGTTCGTTGGTGGCCTGTACAACAAACTCAAGGAGATGCCAGCACGGGTAGCGATCGCCCAGAAGGACGATGCGGCGCTGCGCAAAAAGCTGGGCATCCCAGACGAACCCGACGACGAGGAGCTATGAAGGCTGGGTCGGGTACGGCAGCGGCGGAGAGTGTCGAAGCGCATTCCGTTGAACGGCCCGCGCGGATTCGCGCGACCATTCAGATCCCGGCGGACAAATCGGTTTCGCACCGGGCGCTTATTTTCAATGCAATCGCGACGGGCGAGGCGTTGGTGCAACGTCTCCTGGATTCGGAAGACGTGCGGTCGACCGCAGCGTGCCTTGCGGCGCTCGGTGTAGACATCGACTGGCCGGAGGGCTCGACGGACGCCCGCATCAGTGGTGCAGGCATGCACGGCCTGTTCGAAAGCGATGATGTGCTGGATTGCGGCAACAGCGGCACGACCATGCGCCTGCTTTCCGGGCTTCTCGCTGCACAGCCCTTGCTGAGCATCCTCACCGGCGATGAATCGCTGCGCCGGCGGCCCATGGCGCGCATCCTCGGGCCGCTGCGCCGCATGGGCGCGGACATCCATGCGCGGACCGGGGACACGCTCGCGCCGATCGTGATTCGTGGAGGTGGGCTGAAGGGCGTTGATTTCCGTAGCCCGGTCGCGAGTGCGCAAGTGAAATCTGCATTGTTGCTTGCGGGCCTTTATGCGGAGGGCGAAACGTGCGTAACCGAGCCGGCGCGCTCCCGCGACCACAGCGAACGGATGCTGGCGGCCATGGGCGCCGGGCTCAGCATTGAGGGCGAGAGCGTAACGATTTCCCCGGCCGCAAAGCTCTCGGCGCTCTCTTTACGCGTGCCGGGAGATATCAGCAGTGCGGCGCCATGGCTTGTCCTGGGCGCATGTCACCCCGATGCGGAGATCACGCTTCTGGGCGTGAACACCAATCCCACGCGCACGGGCATCCTCGACATCCTGCGCGAAATGGGTGCGGACATCGAGTGTTCGGAAGAACGCACGAGCGGTGGCGAACCAGTAGCGGACCTGACCGTCCGCAGCTCATCGCTTCGGGGCGTGACCGTTTCAGGGAGCACGATACCGCGCGCGATTGACGAGTTGCCGCTCGTGGCACTGTTGGGATGTTTTGCGGATGGGCCGACCGTGGTCCGCGACGCTTCGGAATTGCGGGTGAAAGAATCGGACCGGGTGGATGCCGTGGTCGGGACGTTGGCCCAACTGGGAGTGCGCGTGAAAGCTCATGACGATGGATTCAGCATCGAAGGGCGTAGCGTGCTGCGCGGCGGCCACGTCGATGCCGCGGGCGACCACCGCATCGGCATCCTTGGCGCCATCGCCGGTTCACTGGCCGATGGGGAGACGAGGATCGAGAACGCCGCCGTCGAGGTTTCGTACCCGCAGTTCTTCGAAGACCTGCAGCGTGCCGGCGGGATGTCCCGGTGACCGGACAGCGAGACTCTGAGCCTCAGCGAAAACCGGTTGTCGTGGTGCTGCATGGCCCGGCGGGAGTCGGCAAGGACAGCGTCATCGGGCTGTTGCGCGAGCGCACTGGAATTCACCGAGCGACGAGCTCAACGACGCGTGAGCCGCGGACCGGCGAAGTACCGGGAATCGACTATCACTTTCTCTCCGTCGCCGAATTTGAAGCGGGGATTGCGGCTGGGCAGTTTATCGAGTGGGCTCGGGTGTACGACGACCCCAAAGGCGTCCACGTTTCGGAGGTAACAGGTCCCATGAAGTCGGGAGCGGACCTCATCATTCGCACTGATGTCCAGGGGGCGCGGACGTGGCGCCAAAAACTCGATGGCGCGGTGTTCGTGTTCCTGATGGCGGAAGACCGGGAGGCGCTGAGAGAGCGGCTCATCCAGCGCGGGAGCGAAACACCGAGTTCGCTCGAACGGCGGCTGGCCGAGATCGACGAAGAGATCGAAGACATGCCGAACAACGACTACGTCGTTTATAACCACCGTGACGCACTCGAAGAGGCCGTGGAGCGGCTGCAGGCGATCATCGAACAGGAGCGAGCCAACCCGGCGCGGCCGGCTCCGAAGATCCGCGAGGGCGCGACCAGCCCTACGTAGTGGCGCTGTGACAGTTGTGTAGAGCCGGTTACGATCGCCGGGCCGGCATTTCCGGCGAGGCGATGACCATGGACCCGTCGTTCATCCAGCTGTTCAACCTCGAAGGGAAAGTTGCGCTCGTGACGGGCTCATCGAGTGGGCTCGGCGTGGCGCTCGCGCGCGGCCTGGCGCGGGCGGGGGCAGACGTCGTCGTCACGGCGCGCCGCCAGGAGCTCATCGATAAGACGGCGGAGATGGTGCGTGGCTATGGCAGCCGTTCGAGCGCGTTCGCTTGCGACATCACCAACGAAGAACAGTTCGAGGGTCTGTTCGAGCGCGTCATCGGCGAATACGGGCGCATCGACATCCTCGTCAACAACGCTGGCTACACCGACCGTTCGGGCCTGCGGCACGACCTTTCGAGCCTTAAGCGCATCAGGTCGATTGTCGAGCTGGACCTGGTCGCGACGATCAACGGCTGCAGGCTCGCGGCCGCGCAGATGCTTAAGCAGGGAAGCGGCACGATCATCAACGTCAGTTCTATCCTCGGGAAGGTGGGGAGCGAATACCGGGCTGCCTCGTACCACGCGGCGAAGGGCGGAGTGGACGCGCTCACGCGCGTGCTCGCGATCGAATATGCGCGGGAGAACATCCGGGTGAACGCGATTGCGCCGTCGTACTTCGATGGCACCGAGCTGATGGATCAGATCTTCAATGCCTCGCCAGAGACGAGGGAACACAGCATCAGCCGCACGCCAATGGGGCGCCTGGGGCAGCCACAGGACCTTGAGGGTGCAGTCGTGTTCCTTGCTTCGGATGCGGCGCGGTTCATCACTGGCCACATCCTGTACGTTGACGGCGGTTGGACCGCGGGCGGCGGATATCACCAGCTGGCGCCAATGTGGGAGACCGAGCCAGGACATCAGCGCGTCTAAACGCGCCAGCAAAGCCTAGCGGACGAAGAGCCGCAGTTCTGGCCCGTCGACTTCGATGCGGTCGATGAGTTCTCGCAGGAACATCTGCAATTCATCGAAGCCGAGCTTGTCCCATTCCCGGACAAGCTTGTCGCGCAGCGATTGCAGATGGGCCCGGCGGTCCGCCTCGGACTGGTGTGCCTGGAGGCGGTCGCGGATTGAGGCCAGTTCAGCCTCGTTGGCTTGCTGTTCCTGCGCGAGTGTGGAGCCGAGCGACCGCATGCGTTCGATGGTGATGTGTCCGTGGGCGGCATCTGCCACCAGTTCCTCGACCTGGCGGCGTGTACGCTTGATCCGCGCTTCGGTTTTGTCGACCTGGGACATCACATCGAGCAGGTAGGAATCGGCGTTGCCGGCGCGGGCCATGCGCGAAATGCCGGATTCTTCGCCTTCGAGGCGTGAGCGGACGCTCGCTTCCAATTCCGCGGCCCGCTGCGTGTTGTAACCGCAGGCGTTCTGATTCGTGCGGCTTTCGCACTGGTAGTAGCGGTAGGCGGCGGTGTGAGATTCCCCGTCTTTCGTGGTCCAACGCTGGCGGCGGCTGACACCGATGAGCTTGTTCCCGCAACGGCCGCAAAAAATCAGGCCGCTAAACAGGAACGGCACGACGGTGCGAGCCTGAAGTCCGCGGTTCCGGCGCTGGAGGCGTTCCTGGACGCGGCGGAAATCGTCGGCTGAGACGAGCGGCGGATGGCTGCCCGGGACCTTCACGCCAAAGCGGGTGTAGGTACCGAGGTAGGAGCGATTTCGGAGGAGGTCCCGCACGGTGACCATGCTCCAGCGGCCACCGCGGCGCGTGAGCACGTTTTCATCGTTGAGCTGGCCAGCGATCTTCCGGATGCCCATATCCTCCTGCAGGTACAGCCGGAAGATATAACGGACGACAACGGCTTCTTCTGGCACGAGGTCGAGCCGATGGCGCGGCCCGACGCGGTAGCCGTAGGGCGGACGGCCGAGCACCTCGCCTTTGACGGCCTTTCGGCGCATGGCGCTGCGCACCTTTTCCGAAACGGGCGTGCCATCGCCGCGGTCGGCCCACGTGGTCACGAGTTCGCGTGCTGCTTCGCCACCGGTGTGCGCGGAGAGCACCTGCACGCCGGCGTTTTCGATCGTCAGGAGGCGCATGGCGGCGTAGCCGAGGTCCTTGCCGAGGACGCCGAGGCTATCGACGACGACTACCATGAAGCCACGGTCGGGGCGCTGGAGGAAGTTGAGCATCTGCGGCAGGCCGCCGCCGTCGTCGCCGTCAGCCTCGGTGTCGATAAAGGTCGCGGCGACTTCGTAGCCTTCGCGGGAGCAGAATTCGAGGAAGGTGCGGTTTTGGTCGCCGATTGAGCGCTTTGCCCCTGCCCGGCGTGCGCCTTCGACGAAGTAGCCGACGGCTTTCATGGCATCGCCTCTTCTGCCCTAGCCGATGTAGAGAATTCGGTCGCAGTTGGGGCACTGCGTGAGCGTCTCCGATGAGAACGCGCGCTTGCGGATGACATCGGGAATGCCGATGCGGCAGGCGCCACAATTCCCTCGCGTGACCTTAGCGACCGCCACGCCGGCGCGACGGCGGCGAACCTCTTCGTAGGTGTGCAGGGCGCGGGCGTTGACGCGCTCTTTCTGCACTTCGCGCTTGCGTTCCGCTTTGGCGATCGAGTCGCCGAGGACCTTGGATTCGTGCTTCAGGTCCTGCTGTTCTTTTTCCCAGAGCCCTTCGAGCCGGGTGACCTCGGCAAGGGTGCGGGCGCGATCTGCCTCGGCGCGCTCGCGATGCTCAAGGACGCCAAGCAGGCCTTCTTCATAGGTGGCGCGCTGCTGCTTGAGGTTGTCGATTTCGTGCTGGATGTTCGCGAGCTCCTTTGCGTTCTTGACGGAGCCATCGTAGAGGCGAGCTTCTTCCGGCACGATTTTGGCTGTGAGGCCCTCGATCTGGCCATCGATGCGGCGCTGTTCTTTTTGAACTTCCTGCAGATCGGCGTCGGCGGAAGCGAATTCGCGACGTGCAGCGTTGAGTTCCTCATTACCCTGCAGCCGCCGCTCAACATCTTCGAGCGCGGCGCGGAAGGCGGCCGCCTCGTCGTCGATGGATTGGAGTGCGACTATCTCTGTGACCTGGCTCAAATGGGATATCCGGTGCGCAAGTGGCAAGTTTCGATGGGCGTCAGCCGCGACCGCGACGGAGTCCTCGTAAAGGCTAACTGTAGCACTAAGAATACTCCTGTCTCCGCCCCCCGTAAACGCGAGCGCAGGGGAAAATGCCGGCCGGGGAAGAATCGTTACGCACGTGGCGATGTAATGGCACGGGGCGGGGAAGCAGGCGGCATACCTATGAGCCGCAAGGCTCCGGCCGCGGCGGTCTATACTGGAAGCATCCTCCAAACGCAGCGGCGCACGAGAGGTATGCGATGTTGTTCAACGTCTCCCAGCTCCTTCGGGAGCACATTGGGTCCAGCCGTAGCTACACCTTCGACCGGGAATCAGGAGCGACACCACCGGTGCTGCGCGGCTCCGCTACGCTCATCCGGACGCCAGACGGCGTGCTGGTGGAAGCGAGCGTCGACGTCGTGCTGGAGGCGGAGTGTAGCCGGTGCCTTGCGCCTTTCGGCTATCCGGCACACATCGAATTCGATGAAACGTACCTCCAACAGTACGACGTGACGACGGGTGCGAGGGTGGAAATCGAATCGGACGATGCGGACGCGTTCGTGATTTCGGCGAACCACACGATCGACATTAGCGAAGCGGTACGGCAATATAGCGTGACGGCTGCAGAGATGCAGCCACTTTGCCGTCCGGATTGTCCGGGCATCTGCCCGGAGTGTGGGACGGACCTTACGATCGCGAATTGCCGCTGCGACCGCACGCCAACGGACAGCCGTTGGGCTGCGCTGGCAGCACTGAAGCGTCCAACGAATGGATAGTGTTCTGAAGGAGACCCGCCATGGCACCGCTACCAAAGCGGAAATACCCCAAGGCTCGCCAGGGGAAGCGGCGCAGCCACCTCGCAATCAAGATGCCCCACGTGATCGATTGCCCGCGATGCAAAAGCCCGCGGCTGGCACACCACGCCTGCCCGATTTGCGGGACGTATCGGGGCCGGGAAGTCCTTTCGCTGCCCGAACCCGAACTGGACAACTAGCAACGTCTGGCCCGGCGACGGCGCCGTTCATCGCCTTTAGCGAACCGGCCCAGGCTGGCCGGGCGTTCGTTTTTCCCGGCCAGGGAGCCCAGGCCGTCGGCATGGGCAAAGACCTGTACGAACAGTTTTCATCGGCGCGCGAACTCTTCGACCGTGCTGACGAGATTCTCGGCTTCAAGCTGAGCACCCTGTGCTTCGAAGGCCCCGAG
>DATNET010000570.1:0-6835 GCA_035606745.1 Tepidiformaceae bacterium | reverse complement strand
CGGGTATCGGGCCAATCGTTGGCGGCTGGCTCATTGATTACGTGAGCTGGCGCTGGATCTTCTACATCAATGTGCCGCTCGGCATCATCGGATTCATCTTCTGCCTGCTGTATCTGCAGGAGCACAAAGAGGAAGCGCCTGGGCGCTTCGATGGCGCCGGGTTCGTTTCCTCCGCGGCCGGGCTCGCCCTGGTGCTATTCGCCCTCTCCCGCGGTCCAGAAGATGGCTGGGGTTCCGCGGGCGTGCTCAGCACCGGCATCGTTGGGATCATCTGTTTCGCCATCCTGGTCGTCGTCGAATTGCGTCAGCCGGAACCGATGCTCGATCTCCGGCTCTTTGCCGACCGGATGTTCCGGACTGCGAACATCGTCTACTTCACTGCGTCCGGCAGCTTGCTCGGCGTGCTGTTTTTGGTGCCCCTCTTCCTCCAGCAGCTACGGGGCTTTTCAGCGATCGAGACCGGCCTCGTGTTGCTGCCGTCCGCGATCGGGACGATCGTCTTCGCCCAGCTGTCCGGGCGGCTTTATCCAGTCGTGGGCCCGCGCCGGTTGTTGGCCGTCGCCCTGACCATGTTCGCCATCAGCTCTGGGATGCTCCTCTTCGTGGGACTAAATACGAACATCTGGTGGGTCGCGGGAATCATGTTCGTGCGGGGTATTGGTATCGCGTTCACCTTCATTCCGCTGCAGGCGGCAACCTTCGCCACCATCAGCTCTGAAAGCACGGGCCGCGCGTCTTCGATCTTCAACACCAACCGCCAGGTCGGTGCGTCATTCGGCGTGGCGATCCTCGCGACAGTGCTGGCCGAACGCATTTCGGCCCACCTTCACGCCGTGCCCGTGGGCGCCAGCGCCGCCGTGCACCAGGCGGCCGCGAACCACGCACAGCTGCTCGCCTTCCACGATGCGTTTTTTGCAGCCGTTGTGCTCGGGATAGTCGGCGTCGCGTTCGCCTTCCTCATCCACGACGAAGATGCGTTCTCGACCATGCGCCAGGGCGCCACGGCGACAGCAGCCGAGCCAGCCCCAGCGGTGCATTGATGCCGCAGGTACCGGGGAGGCCAGCCGCTAGCCCCGCCTGCGCACCATCACCGCGCTGAGCGCCAGCGAGACGGCGCCGAAGCCCGTCAGTATCCAGAGCGAGCGTGCGACATGTGTGCCCGGGAGATTCGTGAGTGTGCCCCGGACCGCATCGGCGGCGTACGTGGGTGGCATGATCACGGAAATGCTGGCCAACCACGACGGCAGTTGGTCTTTCGGCATAAGCACCGGCGCAAAGAAGAGCACGTAGAAGATGATGAGCTGTGTGAGCGCGTTCGTGACCTGCAGGTGCGGCGAAACGATGGCCATCGCGACGCCAATGCCTGCTAACGAAAAGATCGACAGCACGATGACCAGCAAGAATGTCGGGTCGGCAGAGAGCGAGATGTCGTAGTGCAGGGCGCCGATGAGCAGAGAAAACGCGATGCCCGGCAGTGACAGGACCGCTACGACCGTCGTTTGTGTGAGGAGGTACGCTTCGCGGCTGATGGGAAGCGTGAGGAAATAATCGAGTCTGCCCTCCTGTTTCGCTTCGGAGAGGAATTGCGGCAGCATGACCAACCCGACGGTCACCAACGCCTGGGTCGCCGTGCCGGTGACGAGGAACAGCGCGGTCGTCCTGGTAATGTTGGGGACGAGATACCCGAAACCAAACACCAGGCCCAGCGACAGCACGCACTGGACCATCATGATGAACGGCACCTGGGCGCGGTACATGCGCAAGTGCATGCTCACGAGCTGCACAAATTGAATCGCGGGATTGTAGGTGCGCGCGACATTCGTATTCATGCGATCGCTTCTCCTTGGACTCGCTGTCCGACCGCTACGGCGTAAATGTCATCGAGCGTGGGTGGACCGATGCGGAAATCGAGCAGGAGGCCGTCTTCCCGAACCCGGGTGAGCCATGCACTGACGGCGCCCAGGTCGCGTTGATCGAAAAGATAGCGGCCCTGGCCGGCAGGGCCCGCGAGCAGTGCCGCGTGTGGCGTCACTTCGCCGGCCAGCGTGAGATCCAGGTGGAGCTGTTCGGTGACCACGGAGCGCAACGATGCGGGTGTCCCTTCGCGCACGATGCGGCCGCCGTCGATGATCGCCAGGCGATTGATGACGCGCTCGGCTTCGGCCAGGTTATGCGTCACGAGTAGGACCGTGGTGCCCCTTTCACCAAGCTCCGCGATCGCGTTCCAAAGCAGCTGTCGGCGTATCGGGTCGACGTCGTTCGTCGGTTCATCGAGGACGAGCAGCCGGGCCTCCCCGGCGATGGCGGCAGCGAATCCCGCCAACCGCCGGATGCCGCCAGACGCGGCGTGCATCGATGTCGTGCGAAACGCGACAAGGTCAAGCTGTTCGAGCAACACCTCGGTTCGCTGCCTCGCGTGGGATCGGTCCAGGCCGCGCAGCCGGGCCACGGAGAAGATCAGCTCGTCCACATGCAGCGATTGCAGGTCGAATTGGCCCTGTGGCAGGAAGCCAATCGTGCGGCGCGCGAAGCCGGGGTCGGCGACCACATCGACCCCATCGACCACAATGCTGCCGGATGTCGGCCGAAGCAGCCCGAGGACCTGGCGCACGAGTGTGGTCTTGCCAGCACCGTTCGGCCCGAGCAGCCCGTAAACCTCTCCCGCTCGGAGGGCCAGTGAAATACCAGCGTTGGCAAGCGTTCCGCCGCGGTAGCGCTTTTGAAGGTCGCGAACTTCGAGTACTGGCGTCGTGCTCATGCCCGCGCGGCCACTTCGGGCTGCAGCCGCCGCCGTGCGGCCGCCGAAAGCAGACCGTGAGCGAAAATGTCATACGGCAGCAGGACATCGGTGCCCGGCCCGAGTTCCCAGCGGGCCAGCTCCAGCCCCGCGACGGTCGCTGCGCAAAGCACGGCGAGTGAGCGAGCGTCGGTCTCGGGCGGGAGTTCGCCGGCCCGCACGGCAAGGCCGATCGCGGCCTCGAGGGCGGCGACGCTGTCCGCGAACGGCTCGGGAGTGGACGGAGTGCCACCGCGGGCCAGGCTGCACCGGCCGCCTGCAACCAGCGTCTCGATGATCGTTGTGCGTTGGTAACTCATTATTGACCTCCGATGTGGTGATAGTAATGGAAAACTCATAGAAATCAAGGTCTTGATTAACTATATTCGCGCGTTCTCGGCAAAGCACTCGCACCAGTCCAACGCTCTGGACGGCCGCGTCACCCCGGGCGTGTGCCAGGTCATGGAAGGAAGCAATTCAGCGGCCAGGCCGGCGGCCGCAATTCGCACTGGCGAACTGCTGGCCGCGGCCCATCGTTCCGTGGGTTTTGGTGAGGTTGGTTTCAGTCCCGCCCGTATCGGGCGTAGAACTCATCGACCGTCATGCCGAACAGGACTTCGTCGTGGAAAGCGCCGTTCGTGTAGTGGCTTTCGCGGGACGTGCCTTCGTTCACCATGCCGAACCGTTCATGCATGCGCAGCGATCGGTCGTTGAACGCGTACACCCACGCTGCGACCTTGTGGTAGCCGCGTTCGAGGAACATGAAGCGACACAGGATCCGGACAGCGTCCTCGGCGTACCCGTGTCCCCAGTGCTCTCTACCGAGCGCGATGCCGTACTCGAACCGCCGGTTCAGCTTGTCGCACGCGTGGGTGTTGAGCGACCCGACAAGGGTGCCGTCCAGCGTCTCAATGGCGAGATAGTAGTTGTCGCCATCGGGCTCCTGCACCGACTTGTCATGCGCCCATTTCTTGGCGCCTTCGATACCTCGGGGCATGTGGACCATCCACCCATGACGCTGCGCATCCGTGTCGAGGTCCAGTGCGAAGAACGCCTCCCAGTCATCGGGCGCGACGCCCCGCAACCGGACGAGTCGGCCTTCCCACATATTTTGGCTCACGGGTATTCCTCTTCGATGATGGCCCGTATCTCGACGATTATGGTGGGGAGTTCATCAGAAACAATCCGCTCGATGATGGCGTAATTGAGGCGGTCGTACTGATGGATGAGCAGGTTCCTCAAGTCGACCATGTCTCTCCACGCCAACTGAGGAAATCTCCCTTGATCGGATCTGGCGACGCGGTTCGCGGATTCGCCGAGGAGCTCCAACCACCGCAGAACGGCGGGGCCTAGAAGCTCGTCGTACTCCAGCTCCCGGGCCGACCTGCCCCGTCCGAGCCTCTCCGCGCGCTCGGCGTGGTCGAGCATCTGATGGAGCGTCACGCGCAGACTATGCTGGGACATGGCTATGCTGCGACATAGACCGGTCGAGCCTGGGCGAGTACATCATCGACGAAGTACAGGCTGATCCCTTCCGCCGTGAGGAAGTCCACGGGACGGTCGAGAAGATCTTCCAGTTCGCGGGCCATGGTGAAGTAGGCAAGGCCTGGCGTCTTGCCCTCTTCAAACTCCACGAGCACGTCGATATCGCTCTCGGGCGTGAAATCGTCCCGGAGGACCGAGCCGAACAGCGAGAGCTTGCGGATGTGGTTCCGCTTGCAAAATTCCGCGATTTCGTCGAACGGGATCGGGATCGGAAACGTTTCGGTCGTCATCTCACGCACATTCTGCCACGAATCGTGACTCTGCCGCCCTACGCATCACGGGTATTCCTCTTCGATGATGGCCCGTATCTCGACGATTAAGGTGGGGAGTTCGAGGTCACAGGTCGTCGAGGAACGACGAATCGCTATGCTGCGACATAGAGTGGATGGGCGCTCGCGAGCACCTCATTGAGGAATCGCGGACTGATCCAGCCCTGGGTGTTGAGGTCCACTCGTCGCCCGAAAATGAGGGCGAGTTCAGTATCCATTGTGAAGAAAGCAAGGCCTGGACGGGATCCCTCTTCGAACTCCACGAGCACGTCGATATCGCTCTCGGGCGTGAAATCGTCCCGGAGGACCGATCCGAACAGCGACAGCTTCCGGATGTGGTTCCGCTTGCAAAACTCCGCGATTTCGTCGAACGGGATCGGGATCGGAAACGTTTCGGTCGTCATCTCACGCACATTCTGCCACGAATCGTGACTCCGGCGCCCTACGTGGGTGCTTCTGGCGAGCCTTCTGGCTGCGCCAGCTGAAAAATCGTTGTGTGCCGCAGCCGCGCTAACTCCTGGCCGTCCTCCGCCAACATCACGCCATCAATGACTCCGTAATGGTGGCCCTTCCGTTCAAACGTCTCCACGAACGTGCCGGCGAACGTGACCCGCTGGCCAGGTCTCGCAGCCGCAAGGTGCTGGATCTGACTCCGCGTGTGGATCGAGGGACCGTAGTCGTACGAATGATGGAGTAATGGCGTCATCTGCGCGGCAATCCAACCGGGATGGATGCGGGCGTCGCTCCCGGTCCACCGGGCCGAATCGTCGCGCTGTTTTTCGTGTGCGTAGGCTGTGGCCAGTTCCGCCGTCAAATCAATCCCCAGCGGACGCAGGTCCTCGCAGACGGGGGCGTTGGCCGGCGTGAGGTGCGGCAGGTCCTTCGGGCGTGGCTCGGCTTGGAGAAGCTGCGGTCGGCGCAGCTCGCTAAGCCATGGCGCGAGCCCCATGCCCACGCTGCCGGCGAGGCAGTGCTCGCCATCCTGGTTTTCCATGACCAGCTCAAAAATTCCGCCGTCCCTGCCCGTCACCGCGACGGTCATGAAATCCCCGGCATACACCGGACGCCGAAAGCGCACGTCGACCCAACCATCCTCCAGCCAGCCCTCTCCCAGCGCCTCCAGGATTGCGGGCACGGTCCAGCCGTAGACGGTGACACCGCCCACGAGGGCGCCTTTGAAGCCGTACGCCTTCGCCACTGCGGTCGAATGAATGGGATTAAGGATGTCGGGCGAATCTTCGCCGTCGAGGAACGCGAGAACCGTACGAGTGCTCAGGTGGTTCTCGGAAGGCATGCGTCTCTCCTCCGGCCACAGCCGTAGCGGTCCCTAGTCCGCTGTTTCGAGCGCAAACGCTGTGTGCAACGCCCGAACTGCATCGTGAACACTATCCGAATCGATGATGCATGTCAGCCGGATTTCGCTCGTGGAAATCAGCTCGATGTTGATCCCGGCATCGAAGAGGGCGCGGAACATCCGGGCCGCATAACCGTGAGCGGTCTGGATGCCGACGCCCACGATGCTGACCTTGCCGAGGTGACCATCCGCGACATAGCCAGGTGCGCCGACACTCGCGCAAATGCCCGGCATGATCGCTTCGGCGCGGCGGAGGTCCTTGCGGGCGAGCGTGAACGTGAGATCTGTCAGCTGGCCTTCGCTGGCGTTTTGGACGATGGTGTCGACGCTTATGCCGGCCTCGGCCAACGGCTCGAAGAGGTTCGCCGCGATCCCCGGCTGGTCGGGCACACGCCGGACCGTGATCTTGGCGACGTCGCTGTCATGTGCGATCCCCCGCACGCGGTTGCGTTCTTCCAATTCCGATTCTCCGTGTATAAGAGTGCCCGGGGCATCGACCATGCTGGAAAGTACCAGCAACGGTAGCTGATAGACGGACGCGAGTTCGACCGCGCGGTTGTGGATGACCTTCGACCCCTGGCTCGCGAGTTCCAGCATCTCTTCGTAGGAGATGTCCTTGAGTTTGCGCGCGGTTGGTACAATCCGGGGGTCCGCGGTGTAGACACCCTCAACATCTTTACAGCTCTCGCAACGGTCGGCGCCGAGCGCAATCGCGAGGGCTACGGCCGTCGTGTCGCTGGCGTTGCGTCCTAATGTGACGATCTCCTGGTCTTCCGTTGTGCCCTGGAAACCGGCAATGATCGGCACCCGTCCCGCAGCTAATTCGGCCTTCACGCGGTCGGATTCGACCCGCGCGATCCGCCCCGAACCATATTGCGCACGCGTGTAGAT
>DATNET010000563.1:0-2262 GCA_035606745.1 Tepidiformaceae bacterium | reverse complement strand
CATAGCTTACGCACGGGACTGGATCGCCCGAATGGCAGGCGACGCGGACGCCCGCGTCGCTGAATTCGATACGCTCGCGCGCGAAGTCGCTGGATGGGGAGAGGCGCCCAAATAACGCGAGTTAGCCCTTCCCTGCACCCTCTTCGATCCACTTGTTGAACTTTGGCTCCCGCTTCTCCCGGAACGCCGCGACACCTTCGCGGGAATCGGGATGGTGGTCGGTGATGGTCGTTTTGGCGGCAATGTCGTCGAGAGCGTGGGCGAAAGTCATCTCGGCGGCGTTGTAGATGGTGCGCTTGAGCAGCCGCATCGAGACCTGCGGGCCGTTGGCGAGTTCGCGGGCGAGCGCCATTGAGCGCTCCATGAGGGACTCGGGCGAGGTGACTTCGTGGACGAGCCCGAGATCGAGCGCTTCCTGGGCAGAGACGATGCGTTTTCGCATGAGGAAATCCATGGTCTTCGCCACGCCCATCATTTGGACGAGCAGGAACTGGCCGCCTTCATCCGGCAGGAGGCCGAAGCGGAGGGTGGCGCTGCCGAGGCGCGCGGCGGTGGAGGCGATGCGGAAATCGCAGGCGAGCGCGAGCGAGAGCCCGGTTTGGATGGCGACGCCATTGATGGCAGCGATGCTGAGCTTATCGAGCTGGCGGAGGGCAACGTTGAGCGGCTGGGAGATGGCGCGCAAGCCCTCGTACGTGCCGATGGCGTTGTTGTGTCCGCCGGGGATGTCTGGGACGAGCGCCTTCGACGGGCCGCTCGGGGCGGGCCCGCCAAGGCTGTCGCCGGCGCAGAAGCCGCGGCCCGTGCCCGTTATCACGACAACGCGCACCTGGTCGTCCATCTGGGCCTGGAGGAGCGTCTCGACGAGGTCGCGCTTCATTGGCTGCGTGGTGCCGTTGAGGCGTTCCGGCTGGTTGAAGGTGATGACGGCGATGCCGGGCTCGTGCACGGCGACTTCGAACCCGCGAAAGTTTCCCTGTTCCATGGCGGCCTCCTGTGCTGTGTGGAGAGTTTAACCGCCAAGCACGCCAAGGACGCCAAGATTTTTCGACGGTTCGAGCCAAAAGACATTATCCGTGCGATCCTGGCGCCCTTGGCGTTCTTGGCGGTTAGCGTCCGCGCGGCTGGTAGGATTCCTGTGGGAGAGGTCGATGAGCTGGTTCGAGACGGCCCGGTTTGGGGCGTTCGTGTGCTGGGGACACTGCAGTCAGCGGGGGATCGAGCTTTCGTGGCCGATGGTGTTGAGCGCGCCGTTGGCTTCGTTCTGCCGGCCGATGGATGTCGATGAATACCACCAGACGGCAGCCACGTTCGACCCCACGCAATGGGACCCCCAGGAACTCGCGAAACGGATCAAGGCAGCGGGTGCACAGTACGCGGTACTGACGGCCAAGCACCACGACGGTTTCGCGCTGTGGCGGACGGCGCTTTCGGAGCATTCGATTGCGAACACGCCGTATGGATGCCGCGGCGGGGACCTCGTCGGGGAATTCGTCGAGGCGCTGCGGAGCCAGGGCCTGAAGGTTGGCCTGTACTTTTCGCTGGCGGATTGGCACCACCCCGGCTACCCGGCGTTCCGCGAGGCAGACAAGCCGTACCGATTCCTCACGCACTATCCAACGCCGGAAAGCTGGCCTTCGTACCTGGAGTTCATGTTTGGGCAGGTGCGAGAGCTGCTTACAGCGTATGGGCGGATCGACCTGCTGTGGTTCGACGGCCAGTGGGAGCACACGGCGGAGGAATGGCGGGCGCGCGAGCTGGCGGCGATGTGCCGCGAGCTTCAGCCGGGCATCCTCATCAACGACCGCCTCCCGGGCGAAGGAGAGTACGCGACATTCGAGAACCTGGTCCCGGCGCAACCTCCGGAGGGGCCGTGGGAGGTGTGCATGACGATGAACGAAAGCTGGGGGTACAACGCCGCGGACCCGCACTACAAGTCCGCGCTCGAGTTGGTGCATACGTTGTGCGAGGTCGCTGGCCGCGGTGGAAATCTGCTGCTGGACGTGAGTCCTCGTGGCGACGGCACGCTGCCGCCCGAGCAGGAGGTGCGATTGGATGCGATCGAGGGCTGGATGGCACAGCAGGGCGCGGCGATCGTGGGGACGCGTGCGGCGCTCGAACCCTGGCAGTTCTATGGGCCAGCGACACGGCGTGAGTACGACGCCGGGACAACGCTGTATCTGCATCTGATCTTGCGGCCGTACGCGTCCGTCGTCGTACGCGGCGTCCCTGTCCGGCGGGTGAAAGCGGCGCGGTTGCTGG
>DATNET010000553.1:0-3722 GCA_035606745.1 Tepidiformaceae bacterium | reverse complement strand
TCTTCGATTGCGGTCAGGTGTTCGCGCCAGTGCTGGTCGATCGATTCGAGGAGCAGCCAGTGCTCGACCTTGCGCATGTTCTCTTCGCCAACGACTTTTTCGATCTCTTCGTAGCGGTCCTCAGCACGGTCGAGGACTTCGTCCTGGAGCTCATCGCCGAGGGAGTCGATGTCCTCGGGCGTGGGCAGGTCTTCCGGCATGAGGACTTCGCGAAGTTCGTTGATGAGCAGTTCGCGCGACATCATGTCGCTGCCGGCGGCCCTTTTGAAGATCGCTTCCAGTTCGTCGATGGTGAGGCCGAGGACGTTGGCACGGGTGTCGACGCCTTCGAGAATGCGTTCGCGTTCGCCATAGATGACGATGCGATGCTCGTTGATCACGTCGTCGAATTCGACGAGCCGCTTGCGGATGTCGAAGTTGCTGCCTTCGACCTTTGTCTGGGCTTGTTCGATGGCGCGGGTGACCATGCGCGATTCGAGGGGCATCTCTTCCGTCATGCCCAGTTTCGCCATCATGCCGGGGACCCATTCGGGCGCGAAGCGCTTCATGATGTCGTCGCCGAAGGAGACGAAGAAACGGCTTGAGCCGGGGTCGCCCTGGCGGCCGGCGCGGCCACGGAGCTGGTTGTCGATGCGGCGGGATTCGTGGCGCTCGGTGCCGATAACGCAGAGGCCACCAAGGTCGGCGACGCCTTCGCCGAGTTTGATGTCGGTACCACGGCCAGCCATGTTGGTCGCGATGGTGACGGCGCCGCGTTCGCCGGCGTGCTCGATGATGTGCGCTTCACGCTCGTGCTGCTTGGCGTTGAGGACGGCGTGTTCGATGCCGCGCCGGAGGAGCAGGTCGCCAAGGTATTCCGACTTCTCGATCGACGTGGTGCCAACGAGCACCGGGCGGCCGATCTCGTGGAGCCGTTCGATTTCGTCGGGGACGGCGTTGAACTTGGCGCGCTCGTTGATGTAGACAACGTCGGATTCGTCTTTGCGGATCATCGGGCGGTTGGTCGGCACGACCACGACATCGAGTTCGTAGATCTTGCCGAACTCTTCGGCTTCGGTTTCGGCGGTACCCGTCATGCCGGCAAGCTTTTCGTAGAGGCGGAAGAGGTTCTGGAAGGTGATGGTCGCGTAGGTGACGGATTCGCGTTGGACCTGCAGCCCTTCCTTGGCCTCCACGGCCTGGTGGATGCCGTGGCTCCAGCGGCGGCCGGGCATCAGCCGGCCGGTGAATTCGTCGACGATGATGATTTCGCCATCCTTGACGACGTAATCGCGGTCCAGGCGCTTGAGGTATTCGGCATCCAGCGAGGCTTCGAGGTGGCGGGCCATACGCGGATCCCCACCAAAAACGTTGTCCACGCCGAGGGCGCGCTCGACCCGGGTGATGCCGTCTTCGGTGAGGGCGATGTGCTTGGCCTTGTGGTCGATTTCGTAGTCGGGCCCTTCGGTGAGGCCGCGAACTGCGTGGGCAAACTTCAGGTAGGTAGAGCTCGCCTCTTCGGCGTTACCGCTGATGATGAGCGGCGTGCGGGCTTCGTCGATGAGGATGTTGTCGACTTCGTCGACGATGGCGAAGTAGAGCGAGCGCTGGGCTTTATCGGGCAGGTCGCGGACGAGGTTGTCGCGGAGGTAATCGAAGCCGAACGCGTTGTTGGTGCCGTAGGTGATGTCGGTGCGGTAGGCTTCGGGCCGGGAGCAGGGCCGGAGGTCATCGAGCCCACCGGTGCTGCCTTCTTCGCCCGGCTTGTAGCCCGGTTCGTAGAGGTAGGAGACGGTGTTGTTCTGGATGACGCCGACGGTGAGGCCAAGGGCTTTATAGATCGGGCCGTACCAGACGGCGTCGCGGCGGGCGAGGTAATCGTTGACCGTGACGAGGTGGGTGCCGCGCGAGGCGAGGGCGTTGAGGTAAAGCGGGGCGACGGCGGTGAGCGTTTTGCCCTCACCGGTGCGCATTTCGGCGATGCGGCCCTCGTGCAGGACGATGCCGCCGATGAGCTGGACATCGTATTGACGCTGGCCCATCTTGCGCTGCGACATTTCGCGGACGACTGCGAACGCTTCTGGGAGGATGTCGTCGAGCGTTTCGCCGGCTTCGAGGCGCTCGCGGAACTCGGCGGTCTTGGCGGAAAGGTCGTCGTCGGAGAGGGCTGCGGTCTCTTCGCCGCGGAAATTAATTTCATCAACGATCTCAGACAGCCGCTTGATCTCTTTGTCATTCGAGTCGCCGAGAATCTTTGTGATGAATTTCAGCTTAGGCATAGTCGATCCAGTGTAGATCAGTGTGGGTTTCAGGGGGGAAAGGTGCGCGCGGCGGCGCGCAGTTCCGAGGACTGAGGACTGAGGCCGGAGTCCGGAGTCCGAACCGCGCACGTCAGTAAGCGGACCCTTGGCGCATCACATAGCCACTCCCTGGACATCGCCCCGACTGAGGACTGAGGACTGAGGCCCGAGCCGCCGAGTCCGAACCGCGCACGTCAGTAAGCGGACCGATGGCGACTCATCACATAGCACGCCCCGGACGGATCGCCCGATGGTCTCAGTTCGCGGGCGCCACATCGGTCCGCTTACTGACGTGCGCGGTTCGGAATTGTGCCTTCCGGGTCGAGTGTGCGAGCTGATTCAGAGAGCTCCATAGGCCCGACATAGCCACGCCGGGGACGGTCGCCTGCTTGCGCTCGGCTCCCTCCGGCCGCGGCCTCGCGGTCGCCGTACTGATGGTTGGTCACCCGCTGTGACCACCGTTTACCGGGGGCGGGAGCCGTAGTCACCGAACGGGTTGTCGCGTTCGCGGACGGCCTGGCGGAAGCCGGTTTCGTTGGCGCGGGCGACGAAGTCGAGGCCTTCCTGGGTGTGACGGGCGATGCCATCGAAGAGGATGCCCAGTTGGCGGCTCGATGCAAGGCCCATGTTCTCGGCCGTCTGGTTGCAGAGCAGCTTGAGCATGATGAGCTGGTTGATTGGTACCTGCGCCATGCGCTTTGCGAACGCGACGGCATGCTCTTGCAGTTCGGCCGCAGGCACGCATTCGAGGATGAGCCCGATTTCGGCAGCGGTTTGGGCCGGGATTTCGTCCCCGGTAAGCATGTAGCGCTTGGCTTTTTCGAGGCCCATACGGTAGACCCACATTGCCGTGGTGGGCGTGCCCCAGACGCGGCTGGGCGGATAGCCGAAGCGCGCGTCGTCACCGGCGATGATGAGGTCGGCGCAGAGCACCATGTCGGTGCCGCCGCCGATGCACCAGCCCTGGACGGCGGCGATGGTGGGTTTCTTCGCGTACCAGAGCTTCATGTAGGTCTCGACGAAGCGGCCGATCATGGCCATGTCCTGGACGGAATCCCAGGCCGGCCGCGCCTGCGTTTGACTCTCAGGAGCCGGAGTACGGGTTGCCCAATCGAGGGCGTAGCCGGCACAAAACGCGGGCCCTTCGGCGCGCAGGAGGATGACGTGGACCTCGGGGTCGCGGTCGGCGGCGTCGATGGCTTCGGCCAACTCGTCGCGCAGCGGCCCGATGATGGTGTTGTATTCGCGCGCCCGCGTGAGGGTGATGAGGCCGACGCCGGCATCTGTCGCAGTCGAAAGCGTGGTAGGCATGGCGGGTATTGTAAGACGAGAGGCGGAGACGAGAGGCGGAGACGAGAGACGAGAGACTTGAGCGAGCAAGCTCGCTTTGGCGCAAGCGCCGAGAGACATGAGCGCGCGAACTCGCTTTGGCGCGAGCGCCGA
>DATNET010000470.1:0-4676 GCA_035606745.1 Tepidiformaceae bacterium | reverse complement strand
CGGTCGTTCGTGAACACGACTTCCGGGCCGACGAACACACCATCTTCGAGCGTCGCGCCAAAGTAGACGCAGGAATAGTTCTGCACCTTGCAGTTCGCGCCGAGGTGCACATCGGCGTCGATGTACGCACCTTTGCCGATGATGCAGCCCGGCCCGAGCACCGCGCGTTCCCGTACCTGTGCCTGGTGCCACACGCTCGTACCCTCTCCGATACTCGCGCTCTCACTCACTTCTGCCGTCGGATGAATGCGGACGCCGCTCATGGGGCAAAGTTCACAGCGCAGCGTGCTCGCCGGGCGATTCCAACCCTGCAGCCTCCGCACTCGGCCCAATCGCGTGCCGGTCGCCTTCCAGCGAAAACTTTCGGCCAACAAGGTGGATCCGCCGTCGCAGCTCCTCGGGATCGCCCCACTGGATGGCGCTCAGTTCGTCCACGAGCCGCAGGATCTCCTGCTCGGGCACCTGCACCGACGCCGTGAGCTGCATGACCTTCGGGTGCTCGGTCGGCCGCATCTTTTCGAAGTCCGCGACGAGCTCCTCGCGCAGCTTTTCGCCCGGCCGGGGCCCGGTGAAGATAACTTTGATATCGCTGCCCGGCTGCAGACCGCGCAACCGAATCATGCGTTCAGCCAGTTCGAGGATGTTGATCTCCTCGCCCATGTCGAGCATGTAGATGTCGCCCCGCCCACCAAACGTCCCCGCCTGGATGACAAGACTGACCGCCTCCGGGATGCTGATAAAGTAACGCATCATGTCGGGGTGCATGACCGTCACCGGGCCGCCCCGTTCGATCTGCTGCATGAACGTCGGCACCACGGAGCCGCGACTTCCCATGACATTCCCGAACCGCACGGCGGCGAACTTCGTATGCTCGCTGCCCTGCACGAACGCCAGCACTAACAGTTCGGCGATCCGCTTGGTCGCCCCCATGATGCTCGTCGGCCGCACCGCCTTATCCGTCGAAATCAGCACGAACGTCCCGGTTTGGTAGCTGCGCGCTGCTTGCGCGACGTTGAGCGTGCCCAGCACGTTGGCCCGAAACGCTTCGCCAGGGTGCTCTTCCATCAACGGCACGTGCTTCAACGCCGCGGCATGATAGACAAGGTTCGGCCGCACCTGCTGGAAGACTTCGTCGACCCGCTCACCATCCACGACGTTCGCCACCCACAACCGAATGGTCGTCTCCGGCGAGAGGTTCGAAAATTCGAACGACGAACGATAAAGGTCGTACAGGCCGCTCTCGTTGTTGTCGACCATGTGCAGCTCACGTGGCTGGAACGAAAGGATCTGGCGGCACAGCTCCGACCCGATCGACCCCGCCGCACCCGTCACGAGCACAATCCGGTCCTTGACCGATTGAATGCACGCTGCGTAATCCACTTCGACCGGCTCCCGGCCGAGGAGGTCCTCAAGCGTGATGTCGCGTAGCGATTCCCGCCCGTGCAGGCTCACCCAATCGTCGACACCGGGCACGATCCGGACCGGGATGTTTTCGCGGTGACACGCGGCCACAATCTCCCGCATCACCGGGCCCGAGGCCTTGGGGATAGCGACCGCGGCCGCCTCCACATCATGCCGACGGACCACGCTTGAAAGCTGGTCCACCGTGCCGAGCACCGGCAACCCGTGGATGCGGCTCCGTATCTTCTTGGGGTCATCGTCCACAAAGCCGATCGGCTGGTAATTGAGCCCGGGCGTGTTTTGCAGCTCGCGCGCCAAAAGCTGTCCTGTGTGCCCGGCCCCGATAATCAACAACCGCGGCGAAGTCGTCGCTCCCCATGGCATCCGGTTCAAGATCCGCGTGCGCATCTTCACCACGGCCATGCCCGGGAAAATCAGCTCCCCGGCGATCAGCACCACCGAAAGCGGCAGGTCGCGCTCCCGCATCCACACGTTCACGCCAAAAATCAGCAGCGTGACGATCAGCACCGGCCGGAACAGCGAGACGATATCGCCGAGGCTGCCATACGCCCAGACCGTCCGGTAGACGCCCGAAAGCAGGTTCCCCGCGATGTAGCCAACGATGATCAGCGGCAGAATGCTCGCGACAAAGCCCGCGTTCTTATCCGGTATGTGCGCGTCGAAGCGCAGCAGCAGGGCCACCGTGTAGGCTGCCGCGATCACCAGTGCATCGAGCAGCATGGCCGCGCCGGTCTGGACGGGGTCGCCTCCGAGCAGGTTCGCGACAACGAAGCGGCGGCCTCGGAAGCGCGTCATCGTGCACCTTCACCGGCGGCAACGAGACGGACGGTTCGCCAGAGTATGTGGATGTCGTTCATCAACGAGTGATTGTCCACGTACTCAAGATCGTAGGTAGCAATTTCGTCATAGGTCAAATCTGAACGCCCGCTGACCTGCGCCAAACCCGTGATCCCGGGCAAGACATCGTGACGCCGCCGATACCGATCCGGGTACTGGTCGACGATTTCCGGCAGCTCAGGCCGCGGCCCAACGATGCTCATCTCGCCCTTCAACACGTTCACCAGGTTCGGCAATTCATCAATCGAGGTCTTGCGCGCAAATTCGCCCCAGCGCGTGAGCCGCGGGTCACGGTAGCCCGGCGGGGTAAAGACGTATGTACTCCAATCGACAACCGTCCGCTGCGGCGGCGCTTCGCCCGGCGCGGCATACCGCATCGTCCGCAACTTGTACATCTTGAAATGCTTTCCGTGCAGCCCTACGCGCTCCTGCACGAAGACCGGATTCCCCCGTAATTCGATAGCAAGCACCACCGCCATCACGCCGGCGATAACCGTGGCGAACGGCGCGCTCAACAGCGTAACCGTGACATCGAAGACGCGTTTGGCCACGTCTTCACGGTAGCGCCCACGCCATCTAGGAGCGACGCACGACCGCGTCAAGGGTCGCCGGGCTCAGGGCCGATACGGCACCGCAGTGGGCCCAAGCTGTTGCCGGAGCACCGTCTGGGCTTCCTCCACGAACTCGCACAACAGCGGGCGCGTCTCGCGCGGGTCGATAATGTCCTGGCCCGTCGCCTCAGCCGTCCGAAACGGCGATCCAAGGAGTTCGAGCCGCTGCTCTATCTCCTGCCTTCGCAGCTCCGGGTCCGGCGCCGCTTCGATCTCGCGCCGATACGCAGCACTTGCACCACCCTGGATGTGCATCGAACCCCATGTCGCCGACGGCCACGCATACCGCTGAAACATCCCCGTCGGCCGGTGCTGGCACTGCCCCGCGACGCCAAACAGCTGTCCAATCACCACCGTCGCCCATGGCATCTGCGTATCGCACGTGGCGATCACCATGCGCGCTCCGGCCCGTTCGATGCCACGCCGTTCCGATTCCAGCCCGACCGTGAACCCGGGCTCGTCCGCGAACGAAATCAGCGGAATATGAAACGTGTCGCACAACTGCATCAGCCGGATGACCTTCTCCCCGCCCGCGACATCGGTCGAGGCGCCAAACATCCGGTTGTTCGCCATCACCCCCACGCTGTAGCCGTTCAACCGTGCCAACCCGGTAATCCGCGCCCTGCCGTAACGCGGCGCGATTTCGAAAAACGAGCCCTGGTCCACGACGGCATCGATGACTTTGTGGCTGTCGTACGCCCGGCGGCGATCGCGCGGCACGATCCTCCGCAACGCGTCCTCCCGGCGGTCCGGCCGGTCGCCCAATTCGCAGCGCGGCGCCAGCTCCCACACATTCGAGGGCAGGTAACTGAGGAAGCGCCGCACCATGCCGATCGCCGCTTCCTCGCTCTCAGCCACGTTGTCGATGACGCCGCTCTGCTGCCCATGCATCTCCGCCCCGCCCAGCTCTTCCTTCGTCACGTCATACCCGAGCGCCGCCTTCACCACGGGCGGGCCGCCGGGAAACAGCTGGCTCGTGCCCCGCACCATGACGCTGAAGTGCGCCATGCACGCGTGGACGGCAGGCAAGCCCGCAACCGATCCCAGCACCGCCGAGACAACCGGCACGATGCGTAAAAGCTTCACATCCGGCCACGTGAACGCGTTGCCATCCGGCAGATACGTCCGGCCGATCTCCTCGAACGACCGCACCGACCCTCCCGCAGCGTCGAGTAGCCGCACGTAGGGCAGGCGCCATTCGAGCGCCCTGTGGACTGCCGACGGTTCCATTCCCAGTCCGCCGCCGCTACCCCCGCCCGATCCACCGCGGACCGTAAAATCGCCACCGCTGACGACCAGTTTCCGTCCATCCGCCTTGCAAAAGCCTTCGACCGCCGCGCGGGGGGTGAACTTCGTCAGCCGCGAGCCGTCATATTCGGCCCGCCCCATCAGTCCCATAAATTCGCGAAACGTGCCCTCATCCGCCAACAGGTCAATGCGCTCGCGTACTGTCAGCTTGCCGCGAGAACGTTGGCGCTCAACCGCCTCGGCCCCACCCATCTGGCGAGCCCAGGCCTTGCGCTCTTCGAGCTCCTGGATTTCCGCATCCCACCCGCTCGTTGCGCGGGACCGGCCCCCATCGTCGTTCATTGCACCGTCACCAGGACGTCACCCTCGGAGACGCTTTGCCCAACGACAATTTCGACGCTTCCGACCCGCCCCGCACTCGGGCTCTCAATCGGGATCTCCATTTTCATGGACTCGATCACCGCCAGTTCATCGCCGGCGCCGACCGCATCGCCGATCGCCACCGCGACCTCAAGCACCACGCCCGTGACCGGCGCCCGGACCACAACACCGGCATCA
>DATNET010000464.1:0-2646 GCA_035606745.1 Tepidiformaceae bacterium | reverse complement strand
AACGGATTCGAGCCGCGAAAAGAACGAACGGACGGGGCCATCCAGCGTTGCGATATCGGTCATGCTGCCATCGTACTACCGGGGCGCAAGGCTGTTCTCGGCGTCATTCCACCGGAAGCACCAGGCCTACCGGAGCCCGGGCTGAGAGTCGCCCCTTACTGCCGCTGAATGAGGACGTTTCCGTTCGGCGCGTGGAGGTCGAGCTGCTGGACCGTGCGGCCCGCTGGCTGCAGCGCAGCGCCGTTTCCGTCCGCGGTCACGGCGAACACGCCGGGATCGCTCCCGTTAGGCGGCGTCGCAAGCGGGAAATCGCTGTGGAGTGAGCCGGCGCCGTCGAACAGCGAGAAAACCGTCCCGTCCGCGAGTCCGACGCTCACGTCTCCATGGTCCGCGGTCGCAGCGATATCGCCGGAGAGCCCATCGACGGCAACATTGCCTTCGTGCGTGACAACCGAAAGGTGAGCACCGGCAGGGGCTGTGATGTGGATGTTGGACCGCGCCTCTGGAGAAGTCGTCTTGCCGGGTTCGTCTCCGGTGATGATTTCCACCAGCCCCAGGCGGTCATCCATGTGGAGCGAGAGGCTCGTCAGGTCGTCCATGGCAGCATCCGTTGTCTTTCCGGCGCCGAGACGGGTCACGGATACGGCCACGCTCGGGCTGGCCCCGGCGTCAACGCGGATGTCACCCGCGCGGTCCACGATGACGATCGTGGGCGTGGCACTGGTGTTGAAGGTTTGGGGGATGACCTCGCTGACGACGACGAGGTGGACATCCGCGAAGTGGTGATAGCCCAGTACGCCGCCCCAAATACCGAGCCCCAACACAACCGTTGGCAGTGCCCACCAAAAGCGCCGCCAATCGCCCCGCCGGTCCCAGCGTTCCAGGCGGGAAGCGGCGGCGGCGACCGCGTTCACAGGCCCAAGAGTTCGACGCGGCGCCCGGTGCTCGGGACGATCCGGCCAATTTCGAGCACCTCGGGGATGGCTGCCGTCACTTCCGCGGCGTCCTCTCGCGAGACCATGAGCACCAACCCGATGCCCATGTTGAACACTTCGTACATCTCTTCGGCGGAGATTTCTCCTCGCTGCTCGATGAGGCGAAAGATGGGCAGCACCGGCCAGGCGCTGGTTTCGAAGACAGCCGTGAGGTCCGGCGGGAGAATGCGCGGCACGTTTTCGGTGTAGCCCCCGCCGGTAATGTGCGCGATGCCGTGCACGTGTTCGAGCACGGGCGAGACTAACCGGTAGTACGGGCGATGGGTCTTGAGCAGCGCCTCGCCGAGCGTCTCGCCGCCAAGCAACGCAGGCCGCTCGTCGAGACGCCGTTGCGTTTCCTCGACCGGTTCGCCGTCGGCAACGGCGAGCACCTTGCGCGCCAGCGAAAAGCCGTTGGTGTGCAGTCCCGAGCTTGGGATGCCGAGCAACACATCGCCCGCGGCGACGCGAGAGCCATCGATGATGCGGTCGCGTTCGACCACGCCGACGATGAAGCCCGCGAGGTCGAAGTCGCCCGGCGCGTAGACATCCGGCATGTCCGCCGTTTCGCCGCCGAGGAGCGCGCAATTCTCCGCCGCGCAGGCGCGGGCGACGCCTTCCACGAGGGTCTGCTTTTGCTCGGTGCTCAGCCCGTTCCCGGCAATGTAGTCGAGGAAGAAGATGGGCTCGGCCCCACAGGCCATGATGTCGTTGACGCTATGCCCGAGGATGTCGGCTCCGCAGAGGTCGAGCCGGTTGGCTGCGGCGATGAGCTTGACCTTCGTACCGATCCCGTCGGCACTGGCCGAGAGCACCGGGTCGCGATACCGGTCGCCCAGCCGGAAGAGCCCGCTAAAGGGCCCCGCGTCGCTCAGCACTTCAGGCCGGCGAGCCTGCGCGAGGATGCCGGGCAGGCTTGCGGCGAAGCGGCTGCGCGCGGCAATGTCGACTCCGGCGGCGGCGTAAGCGCGTTCGTTGGTCATGAGCCCAAGGGTACACGGGGCAGGGCGTGCGGCGTAGCCACTGGCCCATCGCCACGCGTGCTTGCGGCGCTGATTGAGGGTGGGTTGTAAAGTGTCGCAAATCCGTATGAAACAGTGGGCCTCTCGCGCACGTATCTCTGGGGTAGTCCATACTGAAGGGCAGGGGGATTGGGCACATGAGCACAATGACTGAAGGTCGCGACGATAGCGCGCCCGCCCCGCAGCTTCCTCCGCGAGACGCGGAGCTGGTGGGAATGCCGCACTGCGCGCGCTGCCACCTTTCCTACATGCCAACGAAATCGACGAGCGCCCTGCGGCTGACCTACTGCAGTTTCCTGTGCGAGCTCGGCGACCTCGGTTTTAGCATGGTTGGCCTGGAGCAAATGGAGCGCAAGAAGAAGCCAGTCGAAGAGCCCGCCGCGGTCGACTGAGCGGTTGGGCAAAAGTGTGTTCCCCAAGCTCCGGCCAATATAGGATTCGCGCGTTACCGCGGCCCGAGCGGCGGGTTTGGGATTTTTCAGGACGTTGACAATGAACAGCAGACTTCCGGAACGGCTCACCACAAGGCTTTACGGATACGCTGAAGCAGACCGCCTCGCAGGGGTCTCTCGAGGCACGTCCAAGCGATGGATAGAAGGCTATAGTTATCCAGCCCAGGACGGTGGACGAATTGTGCAGCCCCCGGTAAC
>DATNET010000459.1:0-5128 GCA_035606745.1 Tepidiformaceae bacterium | reverse complement strand
ACGATTAAGACCGCTGGCATCGGCGAAGGCACGGTCGATGAGATGGCCAAGCCTTTGTATGGCACTCCGGATGTCGGGATCGGCACGTACGCGAGGGCGGACGGCGTGCACCTGCGTATCGGCGCCAAGGGTGCCACGCGCGAAGAAGCGTGGCTGCGTGTCCGCCCCGTCGAGGAGGAGATGGCCCGCATCTTTGGCAAGGCGATCTGGGGCTACGATGACGACACCCTCGAAGGCTATATCGCGAAGGAAATGCACGAGCGGCATCAGACGCTGGCGGTGATGGAGTCCTGCACCGGTGGCCTCCTCGCAAGCACTCTCACCGACGTACCAGGCGCGGCCGGCTACTTCCTTGGCGGTCTCGTGACGTACCAGACAGACCGAAAGATCGAGTCCGGCGTGCCACCAGAAATCATCGAAGAATTCGGCGTCGTTTCTCCCGAAACCGCGAGGGCCATGGCTCGCGCGGCGGCCAACGGACTTGGCGCGGACTACGGAATCGGCATCACCGGCGTCGCTGGGCCGGAGCCGGAAGGCGACATTCCACCGGGCACCGTACACATCGGCCTCGCTGCGCCCGATGGCAGCGAGCAGTCAACATCGATGCGGATGAACAGCGGCCGGCCCGCGGTGAAGCGGCGGGCCGTCACGATGGCCCTCATCTTGCTTCGCCGCGGCCTGCTTGAGTCGGCCCAGACTTAGCATGCCGATAATTCACGCCCTGCGCTCTCAATCCGCGGCGATAGCCCGATGACCGTTTCGCGCCGTGTCTCCGTCGAACGCAATCGGCTGCACTTCGCCGCGGCTCACATGGCCACGTTCGCCGGCACTTGCGAGCCGCTGCATGGACACAACTACCAGGTCAGCGTCGAATTCGAAGGCCCGTTGACCGATGACTCGTGGGTCTGGGATTTCTCCGATCTCAAGCGCGAAACCCGCGAAATCTGTCAGGAGCTCGACCACCGCTTCCTCCTCCAGCGCGACAGCCGCGTGCTGGACATCACGGAATCGCAGTCGACCTGGGAGGTCTCCTTCGCCGATAAACGGTATTCGTTCCCGAAAACGGATGTCGCCTCGTTGCCTATCGACAACACCACCGCCGAGCGGCTCGCTGAATGGTTCGCGACGCGGCTGTGGGCGTACCTCGTGCCTACCGCTCAGGCTGCGCAGGGATCCGTCCAGCGAAGCCTAACAGTCGGGGTCGAAGAAATGCCGGGTCAGGCGGGCTGGTATACTGCAAGCGAGTGAACTGCGCTCGCCCGTCACTTGGCGCGGCTTTCGTACGAATCACCACCGGGGAGGACATTGATGCAGTTGGACTGGGATAAGACCATCAACGACATCCTCGCCGAGAAAATGGCCTGCCAGGCCTGCGGCGCGCTCGGCGATGAGATGATCGTGGGCTACACGCGCAGCGCCGAAGCGGCCGAGTTCGCCCAGCGCTGCAAAGACTGCGTGGACAAGACCGACTGCGACGCGCGCAAACTCGTCGTGGTTTGCGAGCCGTGCGCGCGACTCTACCGCGTCAATGGCCAGCGCATGGACGAGGTCGGCATGATGTCGGTCCTCCTCGAAGAGTGCCGCAGCAACCTGGAAGAATCGGTCGACTACCTGGCCGGGTATTGGAAGGAAGAAGCGGAGATCGATTACGATGACATGGCGCGCGGCCTTGATGAAGTTGACCCCGAGCTGTTCAAAGAAGAAGACAGCTGGCGGTTGCGGCTTGAGGAAGAGTACCTCCAGTTGCATCGATGGTTCCGCGAACACAACGCCGCTATCCCGGACCCGGGTTGGCGGAGCCAGTACGCCGAGGATGTCATCGCGCTGGGCTACACAACCCTGCTCGGCGACTGAAGGTTCTCAAGCGCCGCCCCAGCGTCTTTGTCTCTAGCCTGCCATCTCCTATACTGGGCCTTCGAAAGCGGAAGTAGCTCAGCGGTAGAGCGCCTCCTTGCCAAGGAGGAGGTCGCGAGTTCGATCCTCGTCTTCCGCTCCAATTTCGACCTTAGACGGCAGGCGCACGGGCGCGAGCGGCTTCGAGTGCTCGCAGGTCGCGCGCGTGGCGCGTCCACCGCCTATCCCCTATCGTCTAGTCGAGGGCCGAAGTGGCGGAATGGCAGACGCGACGGTCTCAAACACCGTTGGGGAGACCCATGTGGGTTCGAGTCCCACCTTCGGCATATTTAGACGTTAGGCTTTAGCCGGTAGCGCGGCCGATGGCAGGGGAAGCACTCAGTCAGAACCGCGCACGTAAGTAAGCGGACCGATTGAGTACCGAAGCCCCGGCCCCAAGGTACACGATCGCCCCGATGCCGAAGCACACCGCGCTCTGCTTGCTCTGCGTGGTTCGGAATTGGAGTGGTCCCGGTAGACCTTCCTACCCCCTACCGTCTAACGTCTAACGTCTACACTGCCGAGTGGTGTAACGGTAGCACACGGGTCTTTGGAGCCTTTGGTCGGGGTTCGAATCCCTGCTCGGCAGCCAGAACAGTCGTCGGTGAATCATATCTGGCCTCGTGGAGTGCGCCGGGAGGGCACATCCGAACGATAGCCGACATCCGCTGCCTGGTTCGCCCGTGCGTCGAACGATGTCGCCTCACGATTCACGCGAACTCCGAGCCCATCGTGCCGGTTCGAGAGGTGCCCCGGGGAGCGTAGAACGACAAATTTCGCTAACGTGGGCGGGTGCGAACGACTGCAAAGACGGCACGCGAGCCTGCAGGTCTACAGGTCGTGTTGTCGCGCCCGGAGGGTTCGGGGCTGGGCGAGAGGTCGGCAGCGTGTTGGCTCGGGTCGAGAGTGCTGACGAGCTGGAGGAGGCGGCGGACGATTGGTCTGGGCGCTAGCAGCCCAGACCTCACCGACATGAATGTGGAGCCCGCATCTCGAGCACAGTCTCGATGCTCAACTTCGCCCGCCCCAGTACTAGCGTGCTGCCAGGAGGCTGTTCATACCTTCGCGTGTGCGCTCTTCCACGAACTCGCAGAGCGTGCCTTCGTTGTTGAAGCCCGGCCACACGTTGCTGCCGACAACTGCCTTAAAGCCATCATCGTGGGCGGCCCAGAACAGCTCGGCTGATTCAAAGATCGGCACGTTGATGAACCGGTAGCGAGAATCGGGCGACAGCGCCCGGTGCATGCGGTTCGAGATGTAGCCCGGCTTCTTGCTCATGTAGGCGTTGACCGCGTTGTAGAGCTTCCAGAAGTCGTCTTCGTGCTCTGGGGCGACTTCGAAGCAGTTGAAGTAGATGACCTCTCCCATGGTTGCATTCCTCGTACCGGTGTCCGGTGAAGTACGCTAACTGCACTGATGTGTAATTAGCATCTTCTGGTATAGTGTGTCTGCGCCGAGAGCATGTCAAGGGGTATTCCAAGAAAATGATCGATCCGCCCACCGCCCACCCGCGGCCCGCACAACGGCGACGCACTCGCAAGGCCATAGTCGATGCCACAATCGAACTCCTCGCCGGAGGCGGCACTCCGTCAGTTGCCGAAATCGCCGATGCTGCGGAAGTCTCGCGCCGCACCGTGTACCTCTACTTCCCCAGACTCGAGCAACTCCTCCTCGATGCGACCGTTGGGGCGATGTCCCTCACCTCGGTAGACGACGCAATCGCGGCAGCGCAGCGTAGCGCGGGAGGCCCCACGGCCGGTATCGAAGCGCTCGCACGCGCGATGTGCCGTCAACCGGACGACACCAAAGCGCTGGGCCGGCGGCTCGTTGCCCTCACGGTCGAGCGGCCCCCGGAGCCCGGCGAACCGCGGCGTGGGTACCGGCGCGTCCAATGGATCGAGGAGGCGCTCGGGCCGGTGCGGGCGCAACTCGCGCCCGCCGCGTTCGAGCGGCTCGTCTCCGCGCTGACGACGGTCCTCGGGTGGGAGGCCCTCGTCGTCTTGCAAGACGTGCGCGGCCTCGACGCGCCTGCCCAGGAAGATGCGAGCGCCTGGGCGGCACGCGCACTCGTCGAAGCCGCACTCGCCGAAGCGCGTTGAGGTGCATCCCTACAGCGTTTCACGCCCGTGACAGATTCTCGCTGCATGGCAAGAGCAGCGACAGTTATCTCAGTACAGGAAGACGGTCATCGCTGCCGAGAACCTGCAGCTCATCCCTGTCGAGACTATATTCAGGGCATACATGGCGACGAGCTCGACTTCGACATCGCTCTATCAAGGACGTTGCTTGGGCAGGTCGGTGCGTACCGCGATTTTTCGAGCTCGCTCGCATTCGAACTCCACGAAGAGTACAACGCGGCTGCCTGAGGCGAGCGCGCGGGATCCCGCCGGCCCTGGCTTCCGCTAGACTCTTCGTTGAGCGTTGCGACGATAGCTCTCTCGCACGCCGGACGGAGGAGCGATATGGCCGAAGTGCTGCTGTTCCACCACGCCCTCGGCCGGACGCCCGGCGTCCTCGCCTTCGCAGATCAACTCAGGACGCAAGGACACACCGTCCACACGCCAGACCTCTACGATGGCCGGACTTTCGACAGGCTCGAGGACGGAGTGAACCATGCGAGGCAGATCGGGTTCGACGAGGTCATCGAGCGCGGCGTTCGAGCGGCGGACGACCTTCCTGCCGAACTCGTCTACGCCGGCTTCTCGCTCGGAGTGATGCCAGCCCAGAAGCTGGCGCAGACGCGAAGAGGAGCGCGGGGAGCGCTCCTCTTCGACGCCTGCGTGCCACTGGCCGAGTTCGGCTCCTCATGGCCCACCGACACTCCCGTGCAGATCCATGCCATGGACCACGACCCGTCGTTTGTGGAAGAGGGCGACATTGAGGCCGCGCGCGAACTCGTAGCCTCGGCGACACACGCGGAACTCTTCTTGTATCACGGTCACCAGCACCTCTTCGCCGACGTAAGTCTCCCATCGTACGAACCGGCTGCGGCCGCACTCCTGCGGAAGCGCGTGCTGGCGTTCCTGGCGAATTGCTAGCGGCGACGCGCGGTGGCTGGTGTGTGACAGTCGAGCGGCAGGCCTTGGTATAGTGCTATCACATTCCAGCCGCCAAGGATTCCTGATGCCGGAAGACAAAAACGACCTCCTCGACTACTACCGGACATCGCGCGAGGCGCTCCTCGCCGCGATCCAGGGCCTGAGCGACGACGCCATGACCGAGCCGTCCATCGATG